>JADGNU010000283.1 GCA_017883305.1 Candidatus Aminicenantota bacterium
GGATCGTGGCGACGCTCGAGGGGACAAGACCCTCGGCCGGCAGGACGTCGCGGGCCCGGGGGTCATCATCGCCCACGGTTGGGTCAAAACGATCATGTTCATCTTCATCGCCCCCATTCTCGGGATGGCCCTGGGGGTCCTTTTCATCACGGTCACCACCTGGATCGTCCATAAGGGGAACCCGACCCGGATCAACAAGGCCGCCCGCCGTCTCCAACTCCTCTCGGCCGCCCTCTACAGCCTGGGACACGGCGGCAACGACGCCCAGAAAACGATGGGCATCATTGCCAGCCTCATCTACGCCGCCGGCTGGACCAAGACGTT
Organism: Candidatus Aminicenantota bacterium; assembly: GCA_017883305.1. Classification (GTDB taxonomy): domain Bacteria; phylum Acidobacteriota; class Aminicenantia; order Aminicenantales; family Saccharicenantaceae; genus RBG-16-66-30. Next base: position 325 of record JADGNU010000283.1, read on the forward strand.
CCACATCCCGCTCTGGGTCGTGCTTAGCGCCCATGCCGCGATCGCGCTGGGGACCCTCTCCGGGGGCTGGCGCATCGTCAAGACCATGGGCCAGAAGATCACCAAGCTCCGCCCTATCGACGGCTTCTGCGCCGAAACGGCCAGCGCCATCAGCATCTTCGTGGCGACCCACGCGGGCGTGCCCGTCAGCACGACCCATGTCATCACCGGGGCCATCTCCGGCGTCGGCGCGGCCAAGCGCATGTCGGCCGTCCGCTGGGGCGTGACCCTGAAGATCGTCTGGGCCTGGGTCTTCACCATCCCCGGCGCCGCCCTGGCTGGAAGCATATTTTATTTTCTTGTCAACTCCATCGGCAAGCTGATCTCTTAGAAAAAGGATAGGGTGATGCAGAAAGCCATGTCGGGAATCTTCGTCTTCGTCGTGTTTTTATCCCTTCTCGCCGCGCCGGGGCGGACGGCGGAAACGGTCCGGGCCCGCGACGTCCTGCCGGCCGAGGGTCTTGTCCCCTCGAGCGTCGCCACGATCCGCGACCAGGCGACCCTGAACGCCCACTACTACCTCGCCGATGAAGCCGTCCTTGGCCTCGGCCGGAAGACAGACGCCGTCTTCGCCCGCTACCGGACGGAGGCCGGAGAAGCCCTCCTTCTCGTCGTGGCCTATTCCTCCGCGGTGGAGGCCGGACGCGTGTACGGGAGGTTCGGAGGGGATTTCTTCTCCGAGACCTTCGACCCGGTGTCGCCCCGCGTCGTCGAGATGATCGAGACCGGCGATTGGGCCGGCGCCGCCCGAAAAGGCCGCTTCCTGATCGTCGTCCTTGAGGCCCCGGACAAGGCCGCCTGCGACGGCCTGCTCCGGCGCGCCGAAGATAAGGTCCCCGCCAGCCCGGCCAAATGAGCCGGACCGTCCGTGAGCCGGACCGGCGTTATTTCTTCCGGGGCTCGGGCTTCGGGTGGTGCAGGGTCCCATCGTCGCAGGGCAGGTCCTCATCGTAGTTGCGGGCCATTTCGGGGTGGGGTTGCGTCATGCAGAACGGCAAAGGTTCCATCTCCTTGTTGCAGCAGACAGGCACCGGGGCGTCTTTCTCGACCTCGAACTCTTTGCCGCATACCGAGCACTTATAGGTCACGCTGGACATGGGGCCCTCCTCCGTTCGTCGTTTTGCGTCCCTTCTATCTTACCACCTCGCCCCCCCTGCCCTCAAGCCACCTAAATTGTCGAGCCATCCATTCCCAAGCGAGACGACATCTAAGAACGAGGCCGAGGGGTGTCATCGGAGTGAGCATAAGCGGTGATTTAGCCGGTCAGGAGACGGACGAGGGCAGTTTCAGGGGAAACCGCCGGCGGGAAGCGGAGTCTTCGCAGCGACCTGCAGAATCGGGGCTGAGTGCTCGAAGCCATGATTCTGCGAAATATCTTAAACGAGCGCTTTTCTAAGATATTTCCCAGAAGCGCTCCTCCGAGCTGCTCCGTCGCGCTTCTGATGGTCGCTTCCAAGGCTTCGCTCCCTGCCGGCCGAGTCCGGCGAACTGACCGGCGTGAAGAATCACCGCAGCGAGCGGAGATGATATCCCGAGGCCGATGTTGACAGGACTTTAGCGATTCCTGTAATGTCTTTAGGGAGCCAAGAGCCCATGAAGGCTCTGCTCGAGAGGATGTCAAAGAACCGCTCATGGGCACGCTCGTCACCGCTTCCGGCCTGGTAAAGAAATACGGCGACGTCGTCGCCGTGGCCGGCATCGACTTCGAGATCCGGGAAGGCGAGTGCTTCGGCTTCCTCGGACCGAACGGCGCCGGCAAGACGACGACCGTGCGCATGATCCACTGCGTCTCCCCGGTGACCTCGGGGACGCTCCTGGTCGGCGGCCTTCCCGCGGGCATCGACAACCGCGTCCTGAAGAAGATGACCGGCGTCATCCCCCAGGAGATCAACCTCGACATCGACCTCACGGTCAAGGAGAACCTGGTCATTTTCGCCCGATTCTTCGACATCGGACGCGCCGAAGCCAACGTCCGCGTCGCCGAGCTCCTCCGCTTCGTCGAGCTCGAAGCCAAGGCGGCCGCCAAGATCTCCGACCTGTCGACGGGCATGAAACGGCGGCTGCTCATCGCCCGGGCCCTGATCAACCGGCCGCGTCTTATCGTCGCCGACGAGCCGACGACGGGCCTCGACCCCCAGGCCCGCCACCTGATCTGGCAAAGGCTGCGCCAACTCAAGACCCAGGGCGCGACGCTGATCCTGACCACCCAATACATGGAGGAGGCCCAACAGCTCTGCGATCGTATCGTGGTCATGTACCAGGGCCGCATCCTTAAGGAAGGCACCCCGGGCCGGCTGGTCGAGGAGGAGATCGGGCGCGAGGTCGTCGAGATCCGGACGCCTCCCGAAGACGACGCCCGGATCCGGGGTCACCTCTCCGGCTTCGACTGCGCCCATGAGCGAGTCGGCGACACGCTCTACTTCTACTGCCGGGACGGCCACGGCGTGATGAAGAAACTCCTCGAGCTCGACCTGCCCAACACCCTGAACCGGCCGGCGACGCTCGAAGACGTCTTCCTCAAGCTCACGGGACGGAGCCTCCACGAATGAGCCTCTCGTACCGCATCGCCTACGTCTTCCTAAGGAACCTCTACTCCTACAAGAGGTTCGTCCTTCCGACCTTCCTCGTCAGCCTGGTCGAGCCCCTGTTCTACCTCGTGACGTTCGGCGTCGGCATGGGCGCCTACATGGGGGCCTTCGGCGGCAAGCCCTACCTCGATTTCCTGGTGCCCGGCGTCCTGGTCTCGGCGGCCATGATGGCCGCGTCCTTCGAGTGCCTTTACGGGACGTACGTCAAGATCGTCCACGAGAAGGTCTACGATTCCCTGATCGCGACACCCGTTTCGGCCGACGAAGCCGTGGCCGGCGACATCGCCTGGGGCTCGTTCCGGGGCTTGATCAGCGGCACCCTGATGATGGTCGTCGCCCTGTTCATGGGCGTCGCTCCGGCCGCGCTCTGGCGGGCCGGGCTCCTTCTCGCGTTCATGCTCTTTATCGGCATCCTCTTCGGCTCCCTGGCCATGATCGTCACCTCGGTCGCCCCGAGCTTTGATTTCTTCAGCTACTACACCGAGCTCATCGTCACGCCGATGCTCTTCTTTTC
>JADGNU010000077.1 GCA_017883305.1 Candidatus Aminicenantota bacterium
AGGCGCGGCCCGATGTATCCGGCCGACCGGGCTTCGACGATCGCCTCCTCCAGCCGCCGGGCGACTTGGGCATACTCGCCGCGGACATAGATGAAGGCGATCCGGATGCCCACGGCGAAAGCCGTGATGAGCATGCCCTCGAGGAGCTGGTGGGGCGCCCGGAGGAGGATGAGACGGTCTTTAAAAGTCCCCGGCTCGGCCTCATCGGAATTGACGCAGAGATATTTCGGGCCGGAGACGCCCTTCGGGATGAAGCCCCACTTAACCCCGGCGGGGAACCCCGCCCCTCCCCGGCCTCGCAGAGAGGCCTTGCGGACCTCGGCGATGACGGCCTCAGGGGCCATGGAGGTCAGGACCTTGCGGGCCGTCTCGTACCCCCCGCGGCGGAGATAGGCTTCGAGCCGCCAGGAGTCGTCGTCCAAAGGGAGGAGCCGGAAGCCGCTTTCAGGCATGGGCTTTGAGCTCCTCGATGAGGGCGGCGACGCTTTCCCGGGTCGCCGGGCCGTGGTCGACGCCGTCGACCTGGAGGCAGGGGGCGTTGTCGCAATTGCCCAAGCATTCGACCGTGACGAGACTGATCGCGCCGTCGGGCGTCGTCTCGCCCGGGGCGATCCCGAGCTTCTCGGAGATGAATCTCAGGATGTCTTCGGCGCCGGCCAGCGCGCAGCTGACGTTGTGGCAGACCTGAAGGGTGCTCCGCCCCGCGGGCGCCCTCCGGAACATCGTATAGAACGAAACGACTTCGCGGACGCGGACGGGCAGGATGCCGAGCTTCGCGGCCGCCCAGCTCTCCGCCTCGGGGGAGATGAAACCCGATCCCTCCTGGATGATGTGGAGGACCGGGAGCAGGGCCGCGGACTTCTCCGGGTAGAGGGCGATCGTCTCCTCGATCTTCCGGAGCGCGGCCGGGGCCGGGGCGTAGCTCATCGGTCGAGCTCCCCGCCGATCATGTTCATCGAGCCAAACGTCGGAACGACATCGGCGATGAGGCGTCCCTTGATGAGCTGCTCGAGCGCCGCGACGAGGTGGAAACAGGGCGCCCTCAGGTGCAGGCGGTAAGGCCTATCGGTCCCGTCCGACACGATGTAGAAGCCGACCTCGCCGTTGCCGCCCTCGACGGAGAAATAGACGTCGCCCTTCGGCGGACGGATGCCTTTGCCGCTCATGAAGAACAGGAAGTGGCTGATGAGCCCCTCCATCGTCGTGTAGGTATCTTCCTTCGGCGGCACCGCGATCGGCTTGTCAGTCGCCACGAGACCGGGCAGCCGCTCCTTCTCATAGCCTTCGAGGTTCGGCGAAAGCCGGATGCGCTCGCCCGTGCGCTGCCTCCTCGATCTGGCGATGGCTTCGGAGGGCTCGATCGTCGGGCCGGCGGAGAGGGGCGCCGCGTCGGGGATGAGGCCGGCGACCTGTTCGAGGAGCCGGAGGCTCTGTTCCATCTCGCGCATGCGCACGCTGTAGCGGTCGTAGTTGTCGCCAAACTCGCCGACCGGGACCTCGAACGAGAGCCGGTCGTAGATGAGATAGGGGCTGGCTTTGCGGACGTCATAGGGAATGCCGGTCGACCTCAGGCAGGGCCCGGTCCAGCCGTAGGACAGGGCGTCCTCCCTGGATATGGCCCCGACGCCGCGGGTCCGGCCGAGGAAGATGCTGTTCTTGTCGAGCAGGCCCGAGACGTCCTTGAGGACCTGGCGCGTCTCCCTGATGGCGGTCGTCAAGGACCCCCGCCAGTCGGGATGGAGGTCGGCCCGGACGCCGCCGATGCGGATGTAAGACGTCGTCATCCGCGCCCCGGTCGTAAACTCGATCACGTCCCAGAGGAACTCTCTGGCCTTCATCATATAAAGGAAGACGGTGAAAGCGCCGTTCTCCATGGCCATGGCGGCGAGGCAGGTCAGGTGGTCGGACACGCGCGAGAGCTCGCTCATGAGGACCCGGATGAGCTGGGCCCGCTCGGGCACGGTGACGCCGAGCATCTTCTCCATGGTCATGACGTAGCCGAGATTGTTGATGAGGGGCGAGACGTAGTTCAGGCGGTCCGTGTAGATCAGGAGATTGAAATAGGTCTTGTTCTCGCAGGTCTTCTCGAAGCCGCGGTGGAGGTAGCCGATCTCGGCCTCGGCGTTGAGGATCTTCTCGCCGTCGAGCTCGAGCATGATCCGCAGGGTACCGTGCATCGCCGGGTGCGAGGGGCCCATGTTGAGCAGCATGCTCTCCGGCCGGGCGTCCCGCTGGATCCGCGTCAACGGTTCCATCTCAGACGTCGCCCTTCAACGGGATGCGCGGCTGTTCGAGCCGCCAGGGATAGGACTTGCGGAGGGCGTGGCCCTCGAATCCCTCATACGTCAGGATCCTCTTGAGATAGGGATGGCCCTCGAAGCGGACGCCGAACATATCGAAAACCTCGCGCTCGAGCCATTCGGCGTTCTTCCACAGTCCGACGAGCGTCTCGACGGACGGGTCGGCGGCCGGGAGAGAGGCCTTGAGCCGCAGGCGGACGTTGCGGGTGAGGGAATAGAGGTGGTAGACGAGCTCGAAGCGCCCTTCGGCCGCCGCGAAGTCGACGCAGGTCAGGTCGAGGAGGACGGCGTATTCGAAGGGCGCCTCGCGGAGCGCCGCCATCACGGCGCGGACCGCCGCGGAGCGGAGAGTGAGGACAGCGTCGCCGAACGAATCCGAAACGCCTTCGACGGCGTCGCCGAGCTTGGCCCGGATCGCTTCGATCAGGTTTTCCTGGCCCATCGCCAATCCTGTTTCTGATGCTGGATCTTGTCCTGAAGCTTGAGCAGGCCGTCGAGGACCATCTCCGGGCGCGGCGGACAGCCGGGAATATAGATGTCGACGGGAATGATCCGGTCGATGCCCTGGACGACGGCGTAATTCTGATAGATGCCGCCACTCACGGTGCAGGCGCCGAAGGCGATGACCCACTTGGGCTCGAGCATCTGATCGTAGACCGTCTTGAGGACCGGCGCGAGCTTGTGGCTGATCGTGCCGACGACAAGGAGCAGGTCGGCCTGACGCGGCGAGAAGCGGGTCAGGCCGGCGCCGAAGCGGTCGATGTCGAAGTGGGCGCAGGCCGCCGACATGTATTCCATGCCGCAGCAGGCCGTGATGAACGGATAATGGAAGAGTGAGAACTTGCGGCCCCAGCCGATGGCCGTCTCGAGGCGCGTGGTGAGGAAGTCGAGGCCGCTCATGACCAGCGAAAGATCCCTTTCTTCCAAGCGTATACGAACCCGAGGGCCAGAACGAAGACGAAGCCGCCCAGGGCGGCGAAGCCGCCGAAGCCGCGGCCCCTGAAGGACAGCGCCAGCGGATAGAAGAAGACGATCTCGACGTCGAGAAGGAGGAAAAGAAGCGCCACCATGAAAAATGGGATGTGGACCGGACCGATGCCGGCCTGGAGCGGCGGGCTGCCGCACTCGAAGGGCTTTTCGCGGGCCGGATTGGGCTTCCTCGGACCGAGGACGAAGTTGATGAGGATCATGACCGCGGTCAGGAGGCCGAAGACGAGGAAGGCGAGCGCGAGTTCCAGCATGATATCTCGAAGGCCGCGACGATTGTAGCCAATCGTCAAAGAATTTTCAACGGCCTGGCGCCGTTATTGGTTCAGGATGTGGAGCGCCTCGCTGTTGGCCTTCAGCGCCGCTTCGCCGATCGCCTCGGACAGCGAGGGATGGATGTAGATGATGCGGTCGAGCTCCTTGAGCGTCAGGCCCCTGGCCACGGCCATGGTCAGGACGGGCATCATTTCGGAGGCCCCGGGCGCGACGACGTGGGCCCCGATGACCTTATCCGACTCGTCGGCCAGGACTTTGATCAGCCCATCCGTGGCGTCCATGGTCATGGCCCGGCCGCTCGCCTGGAGGGGAAAAACGCCGGACTTGACCGTAATGCCCTTGGCGACCGCTTCCTCCTGGGTCAGGCCGACCGTGGCGAATTCGGGCTCCGTGAAGACCGATGCCGGCAGCGCGGCGTAATCGACCGTCCGGCTCATCCCCGAGGCGTTCTCGACGGCGACGATGGCCTCGTGATAGGCCTTGTGGGCCAGGAGCTTGCCGCCGATGACGTCGCCGATGGCGTAGATGCCGGGGACGTTCGTCTCGAGCGCCGGGTTGACCTTGATGAATCCGCGGTCCATCTCCAGGAAGGGCTCGCCGACGAAGAGGTCGGCCGTATTCGGCTTGCGGCCGGCCGAGAGCAGCACTTTATCGGCCTTGTATTCGAACGGCGCGTTGGTCTTCAGGCCGACGCCCCTCAGAGTGACCTCTCCGTCCGCCACCTCGGCCGCCTCGATCCTCATCTCGGTCATGATCTTCAGGCCCTGTTTCTTGAGGGCCCGCTCGAGCCTGGTCACGGACTCCTTATCGGAGCCGGGCAGGATCTGGGGCAGGATCTCGAGAACCGTGACGTCGGTCCCGAGCCGCCTATAAATCACGCCCAACTCCAGGCCGACCGCCCCGGCGCCGATGACGAGCAGGCTCTTCGGGATCTCGGGCAGCGTGAGGGCCTCGGTGCTCGTGATCACGGTCCGGCCGTCGGGCTTGAGGAACGGCAGACTGGCCGCCCGGCTTCCCGTGGCCACGATGATCTTGTCCGCCACGAGGGTCTTCTCCCCTTCCGCCGTCCGGACGACGACGGTCCGGTCCGCCGCGAGGCGTGCCGTGCCCTTGACGATCTCCACCTTGCCTTTTTCGAGCAGGAAGACGAGGCCCTTGACCAGCTGGTCGACGACGGTCTGCCGTCCCTGCTGGACCTTGGGCCAATTCAGGCGCACCTCGCCGACGGGCCCTTCGAGCGTCTTCGTCCCGGCGACCTCTTTGAGGATCTTCGTCTGGTGGAGGAGGTATTTCGTCGGGATGCAGCCATAGTTGATGCAGGTGCCGCCGATGCGGTCCGCCTCGACGAGCGTGATCCGCTTCTTGAGCTGGGCGCCGCGCATGGCGGCAAGATAGCCGCCCGGGCCGCCGCCGACGATGACGATGTCTCTTTGGTCTGCCATAAACGTTCCCTTTCGATCGGTCGTTATTCGGGCTTGATCCCGGCGCGCGCCTTGACGTCCGCGATCATCGACTCCCAGCGGGAGCGCAAGAACGGGGGCGCGTCGAGGCTATCGAGGGCGTAGCCCCGGTCGGCCCGATCGAGGTCGAGCACGGCCGTGATCATCTCTTCCTGGTAGTATCCGGCCTCGGCCAGGGGCAGGCCCGACGGCTCGCGGATGAAGGACTGCCCGCTCGAAGACTGTTTTCCGTCCGGCGACTGGCCGACGGTGTTGGCCACGCAATGGAAGATCCCGGTCGTCGGCCCGGCGGGCTGCTGGGCCCGGCCCGAGGTCCTCTTCCAGACGACGGCTTCGATCTCGTCCGAGCTGCAGGAAGGATGGAAGAGGATCTTCGCCCCGGCCATGGCCGGGATCCGATAGAGCTCCGGGTGCCGTCCGTCGCGGCAGATGACCAGGGTCGACGGGATGCCGTCGATCTCGAACAGGGCCAGCTTGTCGCCGCCCCGGCAATAGGCCTTCTCGTCCCGCCCGGCCAGGTGGACCTTGGCATATTCGTAGACCACGGCGCCTGCGGGCGAGATGACATGAGACAAATTGAGAAAGCGATCGCGGGTTTTCTTGAGCGCGCCGACAATGGCCCAGATCCCGGCCTGGGCCGCCGCCCGGCACGTCCGGTCAAGGGCCCGCTCGACCTCTTTCGGATCGAGCCCGACGACCTCCGGGAAGTAATAGCCGGTCAGGTTCGCTTCGGGGAAGAGGACGACCCGGCTGCCCGCATCGGCGGCCAGACGGATATAGTGGAGGGCCCGCTCCAGATTCCGCTCGAGGGACCCGGCCCAATGGAGCTGAACGCAGGAGACCTGGAGGATCGCGGCCGGGCTCATGTCGTCAGCGCCCTGCCGCGCTTCAAGAACGTCTTCGCCGAGAGGACCACGACCCCCGCGGACAGGGCGAGAAGGAGCAGGTCCGCGGCGATGAGGATGTAGTTCGCCTTCTTGATATAACCCGCGAGCAGGATACCGAGCGAGACCAGGGTCGTCACGACCATGAACACGGCGGGGACGAGCGTGAACCAGTTGCGCCGCTTGCGCAGGAGCAGCCAAGCCGAGACGGTCAGCAAGGCCATGGCCGCCAGCAGCTGGTTGGCCGTGCCGAAGATGGGCCACAGGGCGTTGAAGGCGTTCGAGTAGGCCAGGCACCACATCAGGACGACCGAAAGCCCCGAATTGAACCAGTACTGCTTGAGAAGACGCGGCACCTTCTTGAAGACGATCGCCCAGAGCTCTTCGAAGAGGTAGCGGTTGAGCCGAACGGCGGCGTCGAGCGTCGTAATGACGAATCCCTCGACGAGCAGGATGCCGAAGACGGTGCCCAGGGCCACGGGGATGCCCAGGCCTTGGTGGAAGAGCCGGCCGGCGGCCAGCGAGAAGCCGAGGATCGGGTTGGACTTGACGGCCGGATCGGTCGGCCAGACGATGGCCTTATAATCCGAGAAGGCCATGACCGCCCCGAGGGCCAGGAGAACGCAGACCGAGAGGAGCGACTCGAGGAGCATGGCGTTGTAGCCGACATGCCGGGCGTCGGGTTCGGTCGTCAGCTGCTTACCCGTCGTTCCCCCGGCGACAAGGCAATGGAACCCCGAAATGGCCCCGCAGGCGATGGTGATGAACATCATCGGCCAGATGAAGCCCAAGTTGAGCGTGCCTTCGGCCAGGTTGAACCTCGGCATGGTCACGGTCAGGCCCTGGAAGCCGCAGCTGAAGAGCGACACGACCATCAGCCCGATGCCGCCGTAGAGGATCTGGACGTTGATGAAGTCGCGGGGCTGGAGGATGAGCCAGACGGGCACGCCCGCGGCGATGAGGACGTAGATCGAGATGATGATCATCCACGTCGTCGGGGCCATGGTCACCGGGAAGGCGATCCCCAGAAGGACCGACCCGACGCAGATCGCCGAGGCCAGGATATACGCGGAGATGGTCTTGAGCTTCTTCTTGGTGAGGAGGAAGCCGAGAAGCGGCGAGCAGAGCGTGATGAAGATGACCGAGGTCGAGGCGATGCCGCCGATGCGGCCCATAACCACGCCATCCCGGAGGACGGTCTTGAGGAAGGTCTCCCCTTCCTTGACCCCGATCTTGGCCAGCGGCCAGAGCGAGGTCAGCGAGATCGAGGTGGCGCTGAGGAAGGAGGACGTCACGAGGACGATCATGACCAGGGTGAAGGCGATGAACAGCCGGAACCCCGAGTTGCCCAGGGTCTTGCGGGCGACCTCGGCCATGGATTTGCCGCCTTCCCGCATGCTGATGAAGAGCGTCGTGTAGTCGTGGACGGCGCCGATGAAGATCCCCCCGAAGACGACCCAGAGCCAGGCCGGGACGAAGCCGTAGAGGATGGCCATGGTCGGGCCGAGGATGGGCCCGGCGCCGGCGATGGCCGAGAAGTGGTGGGCAAAAACAACATACTTTTTCGTGGGCACGTAATCCCGACCGTCGTTGATGGTGACGGCCGGCGTCAGATGTTCGGCCTCCTCACCCAGGCTCTTGGCGATGTAGCGGGAATAGAAGCGCCCGGCCACGACGAATATGGCCGCAGCGGCGAGCAGCAGCACGAGGACGTTCATGCGGGTCTCCCAGGGGGGGCGAAGGCCCCGCACCGAATAGAGTTTTTTAGCACAGCCCGCCTGGCGTGTCAAAGCCGGGGCCGCCCCTTCCCGATTTGACAGGCCCGGCGCGAATCGGTAAAAAGGGGACGGCATCGAGGCCAAGGAGTCCCGGCATGCTGACGACCCCGGAAAAACTCGTATTCGCCCTGTTGATCCTGGCGACGGCGGCGGCCTTCCTCGTCCCTATCGTGCGCCGGATCCGGATCATCCTGGCCGGAGCGCCCGACGACCGGTTCCGGGACCTCTGGAAACGGTTCCGTCACGCCGTGGTCAAGGTCCTGCTCCAACGCTGCACGCTCCGCGACGAGCGGCTCTTCACCGGCCTCATGCATGTCGGCATCTTCTACGGGGCCCTCACCTTCGACACGATGACCCTCTCCCATACCCTCGAGGGCTTCATCGACGGCTTCACCCTCTTTGGCCGGTCGGGGCTCGGGCTCGTCTTCTCGTTCGTCATCGACGTCGCCGCCTTCACCGTCATGGCCGGCGTCATCTTCCTGGCCTTCCGCCGCTTCGTCATCCGGCCCAAGGCCTACGCCACGACGCCGGGGGATTCGGCGCGGATCTACCTTCTGATCACGCTGGCCACGGCGACCTACCTTTATTTCGAGGGCTTCGCCGTCGCCCATCATCCCGAAACGGCCCGCTGGTCGTTCCTCGGCCCATGGCTCGCCGGCTTGATCGGCCGCTCGGGGATGAGCGCCGCGGCCATCGCCTCGCATTTCAAGATCGCCTGGTGGGCCCACGTCGTCGCCGTCTATGCCTTCATCGCCTACGTCCCCCACTCGAAATACCTGCACATGTTCGCCGGGCCGGTCAACGTCTTCTTCCGCCGGTCGGCACCGAGCGGCGAGCTCGCGCCCCTCGACCTCGAAAAGTCCGAGGTCTTCGGCATCGAGAAGCTGCCCGACTTCTCCTGGAAGGACAATCTCGACGCCTTCGCCTGCATGGAGTGCGGCCGCTGCCAGGACGCCTGCCCCGCCTTCGCCAGCGGCAAGCCCCTCTCGCCCAAGATGATCGTCTTCAACATGGAGAAGGCGCTCCTCGCAAGCGACAAGGCGCTCGTCGCGAAAGAGCGCGACGACCTGGCCGAGCTCGTGCCGGCCACGTTCACCGAGGGAGAGATCTGGACCTGCACGACGTGCGGGGCGTGCCAGAAAGAATGCCCGGTCGAGATCGAGCACATCCGCAAGATCGTCGGGGCCCGCCGGAGCCAGGTCCTGACGCAGAGCAAGTTCCCGCCGGAGCTCAACGCCTTCTTCCGGAACATGGAGACGAACTCCAATCCCTGGGGCCTCGGCTTCTCCAAGCGCGCGGACTGGGGCGAACCGCTCGAGGTCCGGCACATCAAGGACGTGACCGATGCCGAATACCTCTTCTGGGTCGGCTGCATGGGGGCCTTTGAGGACGGCGGAAAAGGGATCGCGGCCTCGCTCGTCAAGGTCCTCCGCGCCGCGGGCGTCCGGTTCGGGACGCTCGGGACGGAAGAAAAATGCTGCGGCGATTCGGCCCGGCGCCTGGGCCACGAGTATCTCTTCCAGAGCCTGGCCGCGGAAAACATCGCCCTGTTCAAACAGTACGGGGTCAAAAAGATCGTCACCATCTGCCCCCACGGCTACAACACGATCAAGCACGAATACCCGAAGCTCCTCGACCTCGTCCCGGACCTGACCGCCGAGGACAAATCGAAGCTGCGGGCGATCGAGGTCGTCTCCCATGTCGAGCTCATCGACGGGCTCATCGCTGAAGGGCGGATCGCGCTCAAGCCCGCGGCCGCCGCGAGCTACACCTTCCACGACCCGTGCTATCTCGGCCGGCACAACGGTTTGACCGAGGAGCCGCGGTCGATCTTGCATACGGCCCTCGGCGGCAAGCCGGCGGAGCTCAGGCGGCATGGCGACGACAGCTTCTGCTGCGGCGCGGGCGGCGGGCTGATGTGGACCGAGGAGTCGCTCGGGACGCGGATCAATCACCTGCGAGTCGACGAAGTGATCGCGTCGGGAGCGAACCTCACGGCCGCGGCCTGCCCCTTCTGCCTGACCATGCTCCGCGACGGTCTCAAGGACAAGGGCCGCGAGGACATTCCGGTCAAGGATATCGCCCAGCTGGTCGCGGAACGCCTCGGCTGATCCGCTAAAATACCTTTTCGACACGGATGCCGCGGGCCCGGAGCGCTTTGGCCAGCCTCGCCGACTGCGTCCGGAAGAACTCGTCGGTCAGGGCGTCGAGCAGGCCGTGGCTGGCGTAGAAAGCCTTCACCGCGGGGATATAGTTCATCCGGTCGATGAGCACGTGATCGACGGCCCCGGCGAGGAGACCGGCCAGCCGCTCCGGATTTCCGGGCAGGAGCGGGCCGGCGAAGGCGTAGGTCGGGATGCCCGCGGCCTTGAATTCCCGCAGAACCTCGATCCTCTCCCCGACCGGGGACGATGTCCGCTCGAACATCCGGATGATCGTCTCGTCTTCCGTGGCGATGCTGAAGCCCACCTCGACGTCGGGGATGCGCTTGATGACGTCGAGGTCGCGCCGAATCCGGGCGGATTTCGTCTGGATGACGACGGGGAAATCACGCCCGACGAGGACCTCGAGCGAGCGGCGGGTCAGCGCGAAGCGCTCTTCGAGGGGCTGATAGCAGTCGCAGACCGAGGCGAACCAGATCGTGCCGCGCTTCGCCTTGACGACCTGCTTGGCCAGCAGCGCCGGCGCGTTGACCTTGGCGTCGACGAACTCGCCCCAAGGCTCGCTGTGGCCGCTGTACCGCCTCATGAACAGGGCCGCGTAGCAATAGACGCAGCCGACCTGGCAGCCGGTGTAGGGGTTGACGCAATAGTCGTAGATCTTGGACGGATTGAGGATGAACTTGGCTTCGATCTCGCGGACGGCCGGGCCAACCATAATGTCATTA
>JADGNU010000284.1 GCA_017883305.1 Candidatus Aminicenantota bacterium
AACCGGATGTTGGCGCGCCGGGCCTGGAAATCCATGCAGTTCGAGCAGGACGAGATCTCCATGAAGCCGTCGCGGCTGGGCATCCAGACCTCGAGGTCGTAGGTCTTGGCGCTGGCGAAGCCCATGTCGCCCGTGCACAGGAGGACGACCCGATGATGGAGCCCGAGACGCCTCAGGACCTCCTCCGCCGAAGCCGTCATGAATTCGAGCTCGTCGAAGGAGCTCTCGGGCCCGCTGAAGATCATCATTTCGACCTTGTTGAACTGGTGCTGGCGGATGAGGCCCCGGACGTCTTTGCCATAGGAACCGGCCTCACTCCGGAAACACGGCGTATAGGCAACGAAGCGTATCGGCAGGACGCCGCCGTCGAGGATCTCGTTCCGGTAGATGTTCGTCAGCGGCACCTCGGCCGTCGGTATGAGGTACCAGTCGAGACCCTCGAGCTTGAACAGGTCCTCCTTGAACTTGGGCAGGTTGCCCGTCCCGGTCAGGCTCTCGGCGTTGGCGATGAAGGGCGGCAGGACCTCGGTGAAGCCGCGTTCGCGGGTGTGGAGGTTGAGCATGAAGTTGATAAGGGCCCGCTCGAGGCGCGCCCCGGCGCCGAAGTAGACCGTGAACCGCGAGCCGGTGATCTTGGCCGCCCGCTCGAAGTCGAGGATGCCGAGCTTCTCGCCGACGTCCCAATGGGCCTGCGGCTTGAATCCGAACTCCGGCCGGCTGCCCCAGCGACGGGCCTCTTTGTTGTCCTCCGCGCTCTTCCCCATGGGAACCGACTCGTGGGGGATATTGGGGATATTGAGGAGGGTCGACCTGAGCTCGTCGTCCAGCGCCTTCAGCCGCTCTTCGAGCGCCCCGATCTCGCCGCCGACCTTTCTCATATCGGCGATGATCCCCGAGGCGTCCTGGCCGTCCTTCTTCAGCCGCGAGATCTCCTCGGAGGCCCTATTCCTGATGGCCCGGAGGTCCTCGGTCTTCTTCAGGACGTCCTTTTTTTCGCGGGAGACGCGGACGAATTCGTCCAGGCTGATCCGCGGGCCCCGCGACGCGAGCCTATTCTGAACGGATTCAAGGTTTTCCAGGACATATTTCGGGTCGAGCATGGCCCGATTATAGCATGGATATTGGGGACATGCGAAAATTAGGGACATGACCCTTTTCTCTGGAAAAGGGATTGTGTCCCATGAATTTTCGAGATCCGTGTCCCCGATTTTGCTTCGCGTTTTGACAAGCCGCGGGGTTTATTCAACAATAGGCGCGATGACAAGCTATCTTCAGGTCTACACGGGGAACGGCAAGGGCAAGACGACGGCGGCCCTGGGCCTAGCGTTCCGGGCCGCGGGCCATGGCCTCAAAACCTACGTGGCCCAGTTCCTCAAGGGTCAGCCGACGGGCGAGATCGAGGCCGCGAAGAAGCTGGCTCCTCTCGTCCGCATCGAACAATTCGGGCGCGAAGGCTTCATCACGATCAAGGACGGCCCCGGAGACGAGGATGTCTCGCGGGCGAAGGCCGGCCTCGCCCGGGCGCTCGAGGCCATGCTTTCGGGCGATTACCGGATCGTCGTCCTCGACGAGGTCAACACGGCCGTCCATTTCAAGATCCTGTCCGAGAAGGACGTCCTCGATTTCATCGACCGGCGTCCCCCTGCGGTCGAGCTTGTCCTGACCGGCCGGTATGCCCCGGCCTCGTTCATCGACCGGGCCGACCTGGTCACGGAGATGAAGGACATCAAGCACTACTTCGATAAGGGCGTCAAGGCCCGCCAGGGCATCGAGAAATGAGCCGGCGGCCGAGCCCCTTCGGCCGGAGCCCGTTCCGGCCGTCCATGGATCGGGCCCAGTTCGAGGCGCTCGTCGCGGAAGCCCTGGACGAGATCCCGAAGAAGTTCCGCAAGCTCATCGAAAACCTCAACGTCATGGTCGAGGACGACTGCCCGCCGGGCACGAACCTGCTCGGCCTCTATCACGGCGTCCCCTATACTTACCGGAGCCCCGCCTCCTACGGCAACTATCCGCCCGACGTCATCGTCATCTACCAGCGCCCCATCGAGTCGATCTCGAGGTCCGACGAGGACGTCAAAGACCATGTCCGCGACACGGTCCTCCACGAGGTCGGCCACTATTTCGGGCTCGGCGAGGCCGAGCTCCGGGAGATCGAGCGGGCCGTTCGGGAGCAGCGCCAAGGAGAAAAGGATTGAAAAAAACGCTGGAAGGCATCTATGTCGCCCTGACGACGCCTTTTGTGGGCGATCAGATCTCGGCCTCGCGGCTCAAGGACAATGTCCGCAAGCTCAACGCCACCGCCGTGGCCGGCTACCTCGTCCTCGGCTCGACGGGGGAAAGCGTCTCCCTGACCGACGCGGAGTCTCTCGAGCTCGTCGAGGCCGTCCTCGATGCGGCCTCCCCCGCGAAGAAGGTCCTCGTCGGCACGGCCCGCGAATCGACCAAGGGAACCATCGACTTCACGGCCAGCCTGCCGGCCCGGGGCATCGCCGCCGTCCTCGTCCGGCCGCCCTCCTATTTCAAGTCGAAGATGACCCGCGAAGCCCTCCGGGCCCACTACCTCGCCGTGGCCGATGCCAGCCGCTACCCTGTCCTCGTCTACAACATGCCCCAGAACACGGGCATCTCCCTCGAAGCCCGCCTGGTCATCGACCTCGCTTCGCACAGGAATATCGCCGGACTCAAGGAGAGCGGCGGGAGTCTCGCCTTCCTGGCCGAGGTCGTCCGCGAGGTCCACGCGGACTTTCACTATCTCCTCGGATCGGGCTCCGTCGTCTATCCGGGACTCGAGATGGGAGCGTGTGGGGCCATCCTGGCCGTGGCCAACGCCGCGCCGGAGATGTGCGCCGAGCTCTTCCGCCTCTTCAAGTCAGGCCAGAAGGACAAGGCCCGCAACCTCCAGCTCGATCTCGTCCCTCTCAACAAAACCCTGGTGGAGGTCTACGGCATCGCCGGGCTCAAGCACGCCCAGGATCTGAGGGGATATTACGGCGGCCCGACCCGCCTGCCGCTTCTTCCCGTCGACGAGGCGGCGAAGAGCGAGATCGCGGCCCTCCTTAAGAACCAGGGGTTCTAGAACCTCCCTTTCCCATTTCAGTCATTCCCTCTCGAGGCGGCGAGGGATATTGCCTCGAAGATCCCGATAAAACACTTATGCAGATGTTTCGCAGAAGTCCGGCTCCGGGTCGCTCAAAACCAAGAGGCGAAAGATACTTTGGCAGAGCTATCTACTCAGAGATTTCGCAGAAATCCAGCTCCGGGTCGCTCCGCTGGATTTCTGCCCTCCGCTCACTGCGTTCGCTGCGGTCGGCTTGCCCTCCGCTCGCTTCGCTCGAAAGCCAAGAAACATCTTTATCCGGATATTTCGCAGAAATCCCTCTCCGTGTATCTCCGGGGATTTCTGCCCTCCGCTCGCTTCGCTCGCTACGGTAGGATGACCGTGCACCCT
>JADGNU010000078.1 GCA_017883305.1 Candidatus Aminicenantota bacterium
GCTTTCTCCTCGTCGCTCATCTCCACGGATTCATAGATCATCCGGCCGCCGATCAAGGCGAGAAGCCCGAACGCCACCCAGTGGTCGAAGTGCTGGATGATCCCGAGAAGCCTGTCCCCGGCGAGCCAGCCGATGACGGGCATGACGAACTGAAACCCGCCGAAGTACGCGGCCATGCGGACGGCCTGCTTCATCGTCAGCCCCCGGGCCCCGCAGGCCAGGCCGATGGTGATGGCGAAGCAGTCCATCGCCAAAGCTACGGCGATCCCGAGGATCCATATGAACGACATGCGCTTTCTCTGAGCCGGTTATTATAGCAAAACCTGGAAGGGCAGTCCCGTCCTAGCGAGCTATCTTGGGCCGAGAGTACGCGACGAGGGCGGCGATGGCGATCATACGAGGCCCCCGTAAGGGAAGGGGGACCCGCCTTCAAAAGCGTGCTATAATAAATGATTCGTATAAGCCCATGGCGACGACAGACAGCATCATCCTTCGCGGAGTCAAGGTCCACAACCTGAAAGGGATCGACCTCGACGTCCCCCTGAACAAGCTCATCGTTATCACCGGGGTCAGCGGCTCGGGCAAATCCTCCCTGGCTTTCGACACGCTCTACGCCGAGGGCCAGCGCCGCTACATCGAATCGCTCTCCTCCTACGCCAGGCAGTTCCTCGAACGGATGGACAAGCCGGACGCCGATCTCATCGAAGGCATCCCCCCGGCCATCGCCATCCAGCAGAAAGGGGCCGCCAAGAACCCGCGCTCGACCGTGGCCACCGTCACCGAGATCTTCGATTTCCTCCGAGTCCTCTTCGCCCGCATCGGAACCGTCCACTGCCTCCAATGCGGCCGGCCCGTCGTCCGCGACACGATCGACGCCATGATCGCCGAGCTCTCCCGCGAGCCCTCCGGGACGCGCGCCTTCGTCACCTTCTCTTGGCCCCGCGACAAGAGCCTCGCTTCGCTCAAGAAGGACGGCTTCACCCGGGCCGTCGGCGGCGGCGCCGTGGTCGGTCTCGACGAAGCTGCCAAAGCGGACGGCCCTCTCGACGTCCTCGTCGACAAGATCACTCTCGGCGTCGACGAGCGCGAGCGGCTGGCCGATTCGCTCGAGATGGGACTCAAAAAGGGCGAGGGCCGCGTCCTCGTCCGGACCGAGGGCGGGCGTGAGTTCCGCTTCAGCGAAAAGCTCGAGTGCCGGGCCTGCCGGCTCCCGGCCGAGGACCCCTACCCCAACCTGTTCTCCTTCAACAGCCCTCATGGCGCCTGTCTCGAATGCCACGGTTTCGGCGACCTGGCCGTCATCGACGAGGAGAAGGTCATTCCGGACGGCTCGAAGACGCTCGAGCAGGGCGCGGTCGAACCCTGGACGAAGCCGTTGTCCAAGGGCATGCAGAAGGAGCTCCTGGCCGAAGCCCGCCGCCGGAAGATCCCGACCAACGTCCCCTTCCGCGACCTGCGCCCCAAGGACCAGCGCTTCGTCCTCGACGGCGGCGACGGCTTTTACGGCGTCAAGGGTTTTTTCGACTGGCTCCAGTCCAAGAAATACAAGGTCCAGGTGCGGGTCCTTCTTAGCCGCTACCGGAAATACATCGCCTGCCCGGCCTGCGCCAAGACACGGCTCAATCCCAGGGCCCTGAGCGTCCGCATCAAGGGCCTGAATATCGGCGAGGTCGTCCGCATGACCGTCGGCGAAGCCTCGGCTTTCTTCGCCGGCCTGGAGCTCGAGCCGTTCGCGCGCCAGGTGGCCGAAAAGCTCGTCCAGGAGATCCGCGGCCGCCTCCGCTTCCTCATGGAGGTCGGCCTCGATTACATCGCCCTCGACCGCATGACCTTCACCCTGAGCGGCGGTGAGGCCCAGCGCATCAGCCTGGCGGCGGCCCTCAGCGCCTCGCTCGTCGGGACGCTCTTCGTCCTCGACGAACCCTCGATCGGCCTCCACCCCCGCGACAACCTCCGCCTCGTCCAGATCCTGAAGTCGCTCAAGGACATCGGCAACACGGTCGTCGTCGTCGAGCACGACCCCGATATCGTCAGCGCCGCCGAGCACGTCATCGACATGGGGCCGCGGGCGGGCGAGGCCGGCGGCGAGGTCGTCTTCGCGGGTCCCTGGCCGGCCTTCCTCCGCAGTCCCGAATCGCTCACCTCCCAATACATCCGCGGCGAGAAGGAGATCGCCCTGCCGTCCGCGCGCCGGCCGGCCCGGACCTTCCTCGAGATCCGCGACGCCCACAAGCACAATCTCAAGCACATCGATGTCCGCATCCCCCTCGGCATCTTTACCTGCATCACCGGGGTGTCCGGCTCGGGCAAGAGCACGCTCATCTTCGACGTCCTCTACCAGGGATTCGAAGGGACCTCCGAGAACGGCTTCGGGGAGATCCGGGGCCGGGACAAGGTCGCCAAGGTCATCATGGTCGACCAGTCGCCCCTCAGCGCGTCGCCGCGCTCCATCCCGGCCACCTACACCAAGGCTATGGACGGCATCCGCGCCTTGTTCAGCGATACCCGCGAGGCCAAGCTCATGGGATTCCGGCCCGGTTTCTTTTCTTTCAACACGGCCGGCGGCCGCTGCGAAGACTGCAAGGGGGCCGGGGTCCAGGTCGTCGAGATGCAATTCCTTTCGGACGTCAGCCTCGTCTGCGACGCCTGCAAGGGCAAGCGCTTCAAAAAGGAGATCCTCGACGTCCGCTGGAACGGCAAGAATATCGACGAGGTCCTCGGCCTGAGCGTCACCGAAGCCTGCCTCTTTTTCGCCGGGAGGCCGGAGATCACGAAGAAGCTCTATCCCCTCGTCGAGGTCGGCCTCGGCTACCTCAAGCTCGGCCAGCCGACGACCACTCTCTCCGGCGGCGAGCTCCAGCGGATCAAGCTG
This sequence comes from Candidatus Aminicenantota bacterium, assembly GCA_017883305.1. Lineage (GTDB taxonomy): Bacteria > Acidobacteriota > Aminicenantia > Aminicenantales > Saccharicenantaceae > RBG-16-66-30. The sequence goes on from JADGNU010000078.1 coordinate 2,873, forward strand.
GCCTACCACCTCGTCCACGAGAAGGGCAAAAAGATCCTGTATCTCTTCGACGAGCCGACGATCGGCCTCCACCCCAACGACGTCGCCGTCCTGTTGCGATCGTTCCAGAAGCTCGTGGCCGAGGGACACACGGTCGTCGTCATCGAGCACAACCTCGACGTCGTCAAGAGCGCCGATTACGTCATCGATCTAGGACCCGAAGGGGGCGAGGACGGCGGCAGGATCGTCGCTCAGGGCACTCCCGAGAAGGTGGCCAACACCGCCGGCTCCGTCACGGCGAAATACCTCAAGGCCGTGCTCCAACGGTCGAACGGCCATAAGGGAGCGGCGGCAAGAAAAAAACGAGGCTCCTGAGCCCCGATACTGGTCAACACAGCCTTTTTAAATTGGTTCATATTCAGAGCCATTAGTCCGCTATAATTAGCCAATAATGTCCGTTATTAGTACTATTATTAATATTTGCCTATAACAAATTACATATAAACATCTTAATGGCATTATACGATATTTTTATGTGCCTTTTATGAACACTTACAAAATACCAGTCGCTCTATTAAAACACCTCCCATCTATTTGTTTATGTTTGACTTAGGATGTCATTAAGTCTGTTGGCACCGTTCTTGCCTCTAATGAGGCCGTTGTGAAGGAACAAGGAGCGGTGCAATGAAAGTCAAGCTTGCCCATCTGGCTCTGGCGGCCTGCGTCGTCATGGCCGGGCCCCTCGGGGCTTCCGAAGCCATTTGGGAAGTGCTCGTGCCGACAGCTGTTCAGCCTTCGGCCTTCGCCATCCCGGATCCCCTCCCCGAGCCCGCCCCGGTATCCATGGAGGTGCTGGCCGCGGAACCCGCGCCCCTCCTCTCCTCCCAGATCGCGATCCCGGCTCGCATGCCTGCGTTCGGCCCGATCGTCCGGCCCGGCAAGACCCTGTTCGACGCCAATCTCGTTCTCATGGTCGGCCTGAACGTCGCCGATTACGTCTCCACCCGCAAGGCTCTCAAGTATCCGGGCCTTTCAGAGATCAATCCCTTGATGAAGCCGTTCATCAAGAGCCCCGCCGCCTTCGCCGCCGTTAAATTCGGGACGACCGCCCTGTCCTACTTGAGCATGCGGGCCCTCTTCAAACGGAATAAGACCGTCGCCTGGGTCATGACGACGGCCGGCAACGTCCTTCTCTCTTATGTCGTGGCCAACAACTACCGGCTGATCCAGGGAGCGCGGGTCCGCTGAGGCCGCGGCAAATTGTGAACGTCTATCTCCAGCGCTATTTGGGGCTCGACGAAGAGCGGGAGTTCGCCAAGCCCGCCGGCTTCCCGACCCTTAAGGCCCTGGAGAAAGACTACATCGGGTTCTTGCTCGAGATCACCGACCAGAACAGGGCCGAGGTCTCCCGGATCCTGGCCATCTCCCGGTCTACGCTCTACCACAAGATCCGCCGCTACCGGATCGGAGGCGACGACCAGGATTCCCTGGCTACTTAAAACCCTCACAGCCACTTCTTCCTGCGGAAGAAAGAGAACATCCCCGCCACAGAAGAAATGATCAAGAGCCAGACGAACGCGTAGCCCCAGCGCCATCTGATCTCCGGGAAATGCACAAAGTTCATCCCGTAGAGGCCGACGAGAAACGTGATCGGGATGAAGATCGTGGAGATGATGGTCAGGACCTTCATGATCTCGTTCATGCGGTTCGAGAGGCTCGAGAGGTAGGTTTCGACCATGCTGGACAGCATCTCCCGGAACGACTCGACTGTATCGATGACCTGGATGGCGTGGTCATAGAGGTCCCTGAGAAAAAGGCCTGTTGATTCCTTGATGAGAGGGGACTCCGACCGCTCGAGGCCGCTGACGACCTCCCGCAGGGGCCAGACCGACTTGCGCAGCTCGATCATCTCCCTCTTCAACGAGTGGATCTCCCCAAGCAGCTCGCGCCGGGGCTCGGCGATCAGCTGTTCCTCGAGCATGTCGATCCGCTCGCCGAGCTTCTCCAGGACAAAGAAATAGTTGTCGACGACGGAGTCGATCACGGCGTAAGCCAGGTAGTCCGGGCCCAGCTTCCGGATGCGACCCTTGCCGGTGCGAATCCGGTCGCGCACAGGGTCGAGGCAGTCCCCGGGGGTCTCCTGGAACGTCAGGACATAGTTTGGGCCCAAGATGAGGCTGAGCTGATCGGCCGAAGTCCCGCCGCCCTGTTCGTCGAATTCGATCATCCTCAGGACAACGTAGACGGCCATCCCCAGGTCCTCGGTCTTCGGCCGCTGGGTCGTGGTCATGATGTCTTCGAGGACGAGGGGGTGGATCTCGAAGTACGCCCCGAGCTTCTCGATGACCGAGGCGTCGTGGACGCCGTCGACGTTGATCCAGGTCACGGTCGAAGTCGCCTTGAAGGGGAAGCATTCTTCGACCGAGCCGACCTCTTTCTCGAGAAAGCCGGCCGCGTCATAATCCATGACCGTGATCCGCGTTTTCCCGGTCTTCTCCTCGCCGACATACATGAGGGTCCCCGGAGGCAGCCCCGCCTTCTCCGAGCGCTTAATCTCTTCGCTGGTCATGTCCTGCTCCTGACGGTCTTGCCCCTCAGGATAGACCCATTCGGAGCGATTTTCCAGCGAATTGGCGACGGCTCGCCCGCCGGGGTCCGCGCGTGCGGCCGGAGCCTTACTTGAGCCGCATGCCGGCGGCCGCCCAGTCGACGGCCTTGAAGAAGGCCTCGATGTAGTCGGCGCGCTTGAGGCCATAGTCGGGCATGTACGCATGCTCGAACACGTCCATGACCAGGAGCGGCACGCCGCCGGCCGGATGGCTCACGTCGTGCTCGTTGATCCAGAAGTTGATCAGGCGGCCGTTGGTCGTGTCCTCGTAGAGGACGACCCAGCCGATGCCCCGCATCGCGCCTGTCGCCCGGAATTCCTTCACCCAGGACTCGATGTCGCCGTAATGCTCGGCGATGCGCCGGCCGAGCTTGCTCGCCGGATCGAGCGGCGCCTGGCCCCCGAGGTTCCCGAAGTAGAGCTCGTGTAGCCGCATGCCGTTGAACTCCCAGCCGAGGCGGCGCTTGAGCTCGGCGTATTCCGGCGTCGCGGTCTTCCCGTCCTTGGCCATGAGCCCGAGGATGTCGAGGACCTTGTTGGTGTTGCTGACATAGCCCTGGTAGAGCGTGAAGTGGTTCTTGAGCAGCGTCTCACTGAACCCGGGCGTTCCAAGGAGCCGGGCATAATCTTTGGGCGTATAGTTCATATTCCGTCCCTCCTTCATTTAAATCCTATCAAAATTATAGGATTTAGGCAAGCCCCGGCGCCGGCCCCTTCCCTATTTCGCGGCCGGCTTCTCGGCGAGCTCCCCTTCCCCGGTGAGACCGATCTTCGCCCGGATCTCTTCCTCGAGCTCCCCGGCCAGCTTCTTGTTCTCCTTGAGGAGCTTCTTGACGTTCTCCCGGCCCTGCCCGAGGCGCTCGCCCTTGTAGGAATACCAGGTCCCGGCCTTCTCGAGGAGGCCTGTGTCGAACCCGACGTCGACGAGGTCGCCTTCCTTGGAGATGCCCTCGCCGAAGATGATATCGAACTGGGCCTCGCGGAAAGGAGGAGCCATCTTGTTCTTGACGATCTTGACCTTGGCCCGGTTGCCGACGACGCTCTCGCCGTCCTTGATGATGGACAGCCGGCGCACGTCGATCCTCAAGGACGCATAGAATTTCAGGGCCCGCCCGCCCGTCGTCGTCTCCGGGTTGCCGATGAAGACTCCGATCTTCTCCCGGAGCTGGTTGATGAAGATGAAGCAGGTCTTCGACCGGGCCACGATGGCCGTCAGCTTGCGCAGGGCCTGGGACATCAAGCGGGCCTGCAATCCCATATGGGCGTCGCCCATCTCGCCCTCGAGCTCAGCCTTGGGGACGAGAGCGGCGACGGAATCGACGACGATGACGTCGACCGCGCCGCTGCGGACGAGGACCTCGGCGATCTCCAGGGCCTGCTCCCCGAAGTCGGGCTGGGAGATGAGCAGGTTGTCGATGTCGATCCCGATGCGGGCGGCGTATTGGGGCGAGAGGGCGTGCTCGGCGTCGATGAAGGCCGCCTGGCCGCCGCGCTTCTGGGCCTCGGCGATGACGTGGAGGGCCAGGGTGGTCTTGCCGGTGGCCTCGGGGCCGTAGATCTCGATGACCCGGCCGCGGGGAAAGCCGCCGATGCCCAGGGCCAGGTCGAAGGAGATCGATCCGGTCGGGATGGCCTCGACGGGCACCGCGGCCCCCTTCTGGCCGAGCTTCATGATCGAGCCCTTGCCGAACTGCTTCTCGATCTGAGACAGCGCGGCGTCGATGGCTTTATGGCGGGAGTCCTGCCGTTCGCTGGTCTCGACGTCCTTCGCGGGGACGGCCTCGCGGCCCGTGTCTTTTTTTACCATGTCCGTTTTCTCCTTATCGATCTCTTTTCGGACCATCGTCTCCCCTCCCGCCCTCTGAGTTTACCTGGATTGCCCCGGGCTTTCAACCTGGACGATTCCAGGGGCCATTCACAAGCCGAGGCGGCTGCAGATGCAAGGCGTCGAAGGGCGAAGCTGTACTCGGGGTACTGCGAGCCCTTTGCAACGAAGCAGATGCGGCCGGATCGGCTTGCCCGGAGGGTGAAAACGCCGGTCTTGGTTTTTCTTGTTTTGTGGAGAAATCCGGCGTTTTCATGAATGGTCATCGCGGGAATCCGTTGAACATCAGGTCGTAATCGTCGATCAGTCCCTGGTCGGCAAAGCTGAAATAGCGGTTGCTGCCGATGATGATGTGGTCGAGGACCTTGATCTGGACGACCCGGGCGGCGAAGACGAGGTCCCGGGTGACCTCCCGGTCGCAAAGGGACGGCTCGGGGTCGCCGGAGGGATGGTTGTGGGCGAAGATGAGCGCCGAGGCCTCGTAGCGCAGGGCGTCCTTGATGACCTCCCGGGGATAGACGGCGCTTGAATCGACCGTCCCCTCGAACAGGGTTTTCTCCTCGATGACCTGGTTTTTGGGATCGAGGAAGATGACCTTGAACCGCTCCTTTTTCAGGTCGCGGAGGGCGTGGCAGAGATAATCGTAGACTTCCTGGGAGGAATGGCAGACCGGCCGGCTCATCATCTTGTCCTTGAGGAAGCGGCGGGAGACCTCGTGGATGAGCTTCAGGCCGAAGACGTTCCTGGCCCCGATGCCGGGGATGCGCTGCAGGTCTTCGGGACGGGCCTCGAGGACCCCGCCGAAGGTCTTGAATTCCTTGAGGGCCTCGCGGGCCGGCCGCTTGCAGTCCCGCCGGGGCGTGCCGAGGGTCAGCAAGAGCTCGACGATCTCATAGTCCAGGAAGGCGGCCAGCCCCCCATTGAGGAACTTCTGTCTCAGGCGGTCCCGATGCCCGACTCTGTCGGGGGTCCCGCTCTCCGGCCCATTCGGTCGGTCGTTCATGGCGTCCTGATAAAGAGACGCCCCGCCGGCCAGTTCTCTCTCGCGGTCCGCGAAAAATCAGTCCTTGTAGAGGAGGTCGATGAGCGGCTTGAAAACCTTCTCGACGATATGGCGCTTGACCTTGAGCGACGGGGTCAGCTCCGTGTCGGCGTCGAAGTCGCGTTCGAGAAGGACGATCTTCTTGATCCGCTCGTAGGAAGCCAGGTTGGGCGTCGTCCGGTTGACCTCGGCCAGCATGAAGCTCGCGATCTCGTCCCGCTCGACGAGCTCCTTGCGGCTGGCGAAGGGGATGCCCTTCGACCGGGCATAGGCCTCGAGCTTGTCGAAGTTGGGCACGATGAGCGCGGAGATGAACTTCCGTCCGCCGCCGACGACGACGGCAGTCCCGATGTAGGGGTTTGCCTTGAGCAGGTTCTCGATCGGCTGGGGGGCGACGTTCTTGCCGCCGGCCGTGACCAGGATGTCCTTCTTCCGATCGGTGATGACGAGAAAGCCCTCTTTGTCGATATGGCCGATGTCGCCGGTCTTGAGCCAGCCGTCCTCGAAGGCCTCGCGGGTCTCCTGCTCCTTCTTGTAATAGCCCTTCATGACGTTCGGGCCCTTGGCCAGGACCTCGCCGTCCGGGGCGATCTTGATCTCGACGCCGGGGACCGGCGGTCCGACGGTCCCGAACTTCATCTTGTCGAAGGTGTTGCAGGCCAGGACGGGCGACGTCTCCGTCAGGCCGTAGCCCTCGAGGATGGTCAGGCCGATGGCGTAGAAGAACTCGGCCATGTCGGCCGACAGGGGGGCGCCGCCGGAGACGAAAAAGTGGGCCCGGCCGCCCGTCTTCTCGATGATCTTGCTGTAGACGAGCTTGGCCGCGATCTTTTGCTGCAGCCCGAGCCCCCACGGGATGGGCCGGTGGCGGATCTTGCGGGCGCCGTATTTCTTGCCGACCCGGATGGCCCAGAAGAAGATCTTCCTCTTGAGCGCCGACTGGGCCAGGATGTTGTCCATGACCTTGGCGTAGATCTTGTCGAAGAGCCGGGGGACGCTGATCATGATCGTCGGCCGGACCTCGAGCAGGTTCTCGCCCACCGTTTCGATGCTCTCGGCGTAATAGATCGAAGCGCCTTTGTAGATCCAGGAGAATGTCGTCATCCGCTCGAGGACATGGGACAAGGGCAAGAAGGACAGGATGACGTCCTTGACGGCGAACTCGGTCACGGCGTCGAGGGCTTTGGAGTTCGAAACGAAATTGCCGTGGGTCAGCATGACGCCCTTGGGGACGCCCGTCGTCCCCGATGTGTAGATGATCGAGGCCACATCGCTGGGCTTCACGGCCAGGGCCCGTTTTTCGAAGAGCCCGGGGTTCGAGGCGGCGATGGTTTTGCCGCGGGCCATGATCTCGGACAAGCTGAGGACGCCCTGGGGGCCTTCCTCGTCGATGAGGACGAAGTGGTGGACGTTGCGGAGGTCGGAACGGACGGCATCGACCTTGAGCCAGAGGTCCCTGTTCGAGCAGACGACGATCCGGGCGTCCGAATCGTTGATGATGTACTTGACCTGTTCCGGCATGAGCGAGGTGTAGATGGGCACGGTGATCCCGCCGGCGCAAAGGACGGCGAAGTCGGTGATCGTCCACTCGGGGCGGTTCTCGGAGAAAATGATCAGCTTTTCGCCGGGGGTGAGACCGATATCCGCCAGGCCCAGGGAGAGGTTCTTGACCCGGCGGGCGAATTCGTCGGTGGAGATGGGGACATAGCGGCCTTCGGCCTTGGCCGCCAGGAGATCGGGCTTGGCGTAGGTCTTGACGGTGTTGAGAAAGAGCTGGCTGAGCGTTTCGACCATGCAGGACCTCCTTCCGGTCTGTGCGGCGCCTATTCTACCCTTATCGGCGGCGGGAGTGTCAAACTAAAAGTCGATCATGCCCTTCGTGCCTGAGGAGCCAATCCTTCCGCCACAGGCCGCCGCCGTAGCCGGTCAGCCGCCCGTCACTCCCGACAACGCGGTGGCAGGGGACGATGATCGAGACGGGGTTGCGGTGGTTGGCTCCCCCCACTGCCCGGGTCGCGGCCGGCCGGCCGACGGCCGCGGCGAGAGCCTTGTAGGTCGTCGATTGGCCGAACTTCACCCGGAGGAGCTTGGCCCAAACCTTCTTCTGGAAATCCGTGCCGCGGAGATCCAGCTTGACCGAGAAGGAGGTCCGGTCGCCCCGAAAGTATTCGTCAAGCTGGGTCAGGCAGTCGGCGAGCGGCGCCGGTACC
>JADGNU010000079.1 GCA_017883305.1 Candidatus Aminicenantota bacterium
CGCGGCCTTGATGGACTTCATCTCTTGGGTCTTGATCTCCTCGAGGATCCCCTGGACCTTGTCGAGGTACGCTTGAGCCGACATGTGATCTCTCCTTCACACTTGGGGACAGGTCATGATTCCGCTTCGAGGGTGCGCCAGGCCAGCCTGCCGCAGCCGTAGAGACCGGCGTCCTCGCCGAGAGCGGAGGGCTCGATCCTGACTGAACGGGCGGCCAAGGGCTGGGTCCAGCGTTTGAACTCGCGGCGCACGGGCTCGAGGAACAGGTCCGCGGCCTGGAATAGCCCGCCGCCGAGGACCACGACCTCGGGGTTGAGAATGCTGACGATGTTGGCGATGCCCATCGCCAAATATGTCACGACGTCCGCGACCACCTCCATGGCCGGCGGGTCCTGCCGGCGGGCCGCGGCGGCGACGATCTCGGCCGTGACGGCCTCGATGACGCCGCCGGCCAGATCGAGCATGGCCGAAGGCCTTCCCTTCGCCAGCCGCTCCCGGGCTTTGCGGGCCACGGAATTCCCCGAGGCCTCGGCCTCGAAGCACCCCATGGACGCGTACTCCGGCTTGAAGTCGGGGTCGAGCCCGAACCAGCCGACCGCCCCGGCGATGTCCTCGTGCCCGTGGAGGATCCGACCGCCGGAAATGATCCCGGCGCCGATGCCCGTTCCGACGGCGAGGAAGACCGCGTCGCGGGCGCCCGCGGCCGCGCCTTTCCAAGCTTCGCCGGCGACATAGGCGCTGCGGTCGCTTTCCAGGACAAGAGGGACAGCCCGCTGCGGGGATAGTCCCCCTATCTTCTTTAAAAGCGGGTACTGATCCCAGCCGGGGATATTGGGGGCCCAAACTTTGCCGCTCGCGGAATAGACGATGCCGGGAACACATACACCGACCGCGGCGAGACGCCCGCCAGCCCGGCGTGCGGCCTCGGCCAGGGCGGCGATCTCGTCCCTCACTTGAGACGCGGCGGCGTCCCCCCCGGCGTTGTCGATAGCGACCTTCTTCCCGGCTGAGATCTCCCCTTCCCGCGTGAAAAGGGCCGAGGCGATCTTGGTCCCGCCAACGTCGACGGCCCCGCAGAAGTCGGTCATCGTTCGGACACCCGGACGACCCAGACTTCCCCAGGCTGAAGGGCTTTTTCGAAGACCGCGCGGCCCTCCTCGCGGACGAGGGCAACCGCTTGTCCCGTTTCAAGGTCGATCGCCGCGGGCCGGGCCGCGTCGGTGCGGACGCCGAACCTGGCGGTGACGGCCTTGTCGCCCCGGTTGAACCCGAAGAGAAGTGAGTAGCCGTCGCCTTTGAGGAGCCGTCCTTCGATCAAGGCGTCGGGAACGGAGGAGCTGACCCGGACCGGCGCCGTGACCTTGAGCCAATCGGCCAGGCCGGCGAAGAACTTCCCGTTGTTGGGGTTCTTGAAATGGTGATAGGCCGAGCCGAGGAAGGAGCCGACGATGATGGCCCGCCCCTTGCCGAACGGCGCGGCCACGACGGCCGGCCGTCCGTCCGGGAACGCGGCCACGATCCGGCTCGACTTGCCGAAGACGTCCAAGCTCTCCTCGAAGAAGAGGCTGTCGAGCTTGTCGCCCGGCTTGAGCAGCGGGAACGCTTCGTCGGCGGCCTTGATCTCGACAACCCCGCTCTTGGAGAGCGGGGTTAGCTCGTGCTCGCGGCAGCCGAAAACCTGGTCGAGGCCGCCGCCGGGAACGATCGGGCTGGAGGCGCCCTTCTCGTCGACCCAGCCGCAGCGGGCCTCGGTCAGGAGCGTCCCGCCGCCGCGGACGTACTCGACGAGGGCCTGGACGTGCGGCTGGGACATCATGACCGGGTAGGGCGCGATGATGAGCTTGTAGCCGGCCGCGCGCGGCGTCCCGAGGTCGCGGACGTGGAGGAAATCGACCGGGATGTTGCGCTCGAAGAAGGCCCGGTGGACGCCCTGCAGGGACTCGCTCAGGTTGTTGACGCCGACGGTCTGCCCTTCCCCGGTGAAGGACTGCTGGCCGCCGACCATGTGGGAGAGCGGATTATAAAGGATGGCGATCTCGGCCTTGGCCGGCAGGGCTTTAAGGAAGAGGTCCTGGTTGGCCGTGATGATGCGGGCGATCTGGCCACCGGCCTCGGCCCTCTCCGTGATCTTGCCGTCGAGCTCAACGAGGCCGTAGCCGCCGGCCTCATAGCCTGTGCTCATGGGATAGTAGGCGTAGATGTTGACGGCCCGGGCGCCGTAGGCGACGGCGCTCCACATCCAATCGCGGGTGTCCGTGCCGACGACGGGAAGGCTCATCTTCATGCCGAAGACGCCGTAGCCGGCCTGGAGCTCGCCGATGTAGAAACCGCCGTTGCCGATGCCCATGGACCGGACGAAGTCGAGGCCCGAGGAGCGGTAGAAGGGCGACCAGGGCTTGATCGTCCAGGCATGCTTGGGATAGATCGAGGCACCGTAGAAATCGACGCTGTCGGACATCTTCCGGTCGTCGGGCGTGCCCGACCAGTCCGGCCGGGTGAATATCCCCGGCCCGGCCGAGTGGCTGGTGACGACGGTGTCGGGCAGGACCGATTTGACGGCCGCCGCCTTGAGGGCCAGGTCCTCGGCCAGCTTGTCGGAGATGAATTCTTTCCAATCGATGTAATCGGTGAAGGTCAGGATGGTGCCGAAGCGCGGCGGTTGGACTTCGTCGAAGGACGCGAGCGTCCGGTACCAGGCCTTGTTCAGGGCTTCGATCGTGCCGTACTTCTTTTGGAGCCAGTCCCGGAAGCGGGCCTGGGTCGAGTGGCAATAGCAGAACTGGACCGACGAAAGATCGCCGACATAGTAGACCTCGGCCCAGTTGATGATGTGGGGCTCGCTCCAGAGGTCCCAGCCGTAGAACGCAGGCTTGCCCTTGACGGCCCGGGCCGCGGCCTTGAAGAAGGAGAGGATCTTCTCCTGGACGCCGGCGTGGTCGAAGCAGAAGCCCGGCGAGGCCTGCGACTCGACGGCAACGCCGTTCGAGGAGACGAATTTGGAGTCGGGGAGCGAAACGCCGACCCAATCCGGCGCCGAGTCGATGTAGACCTGGACGATGACGCGCAGGCCCGCTTCGCCGGCCAGGTCGGTGAGGAGCTCGAGGGCCGAGAAATCATACTGGCCCTCGGTCTTTTCGCAGGCCGTCCACTCGATCCATGTCCGGACCGTGTTGAAGCCGAGCCGCTTGATCTGGTCGATGTCTTTCTTCCAAACCTCCCGGGACTGCGGCGTCACAGTCTCGAGCATGGGCGCTCGGGCCTTGCCGCCCGAATACCAGACCGACACCGGGAAAAAGCCCTGGGTCTTGTCCGGGGCGGCCGCCGACGCCGTCGCGGCGGAGCCGATGAGCACGGCCGTCGCGGCCAGGATAAGGGCCAAAGCCCTCGCGGAAGGACCTGCGTTTTTCATCGCGAGCACCTCTCGGAAATCGATCGTCAATCGCGTCTGGAGCCGGCTCCGAAGGACTTCCCGATAACTTCGAGCAGCTCGGAATGGCCCGAGCGGTAGTCCCCGCTGAGCTCCCAAATGATGACCCCGGCCGAGGTCTTGTCCTTGACGTACTGGCACTTGAGCCCGACCGAGCTCATATCGTCATAGGAGATGACCATGGTGCCGTCGGTCCGGCGCATGTACGGGACCTGGGCCTCGCCGTCCCAGACGCGCGTCCATTCCGAGCCCGGCAGGGCCATGATGGCGGAGTAGTCCCAGCCCTGGCTCGTCGTGAACGGCAGGCCCATGGCGGCGCAGTCGAAGGACCGGCCGAAGAACGGCACGCCCACCAGCAGCCTGTTCAGGGGGACCTGACGGCTGCGAGCATAGGTGAAGGTTTCATCGAGGGAGCCGCACGAGTCGCCGGCAGGGGTATAGAGGGGGGAATTATGCCCGGAATGGTCGGACCATTCCCCGTGATAGTCGTAGGTCATGAAGCCGATGAAGTCGAAGTCGTCGGCCAGCCGCTCGTAGTCGATCCAGCGGCCGTAATAGTCGCCGGACGTGGTCGCCGTGGTCAGCAGGAGGGGCGGCGACTGGGCGTGGAGTGCGGCGCCCAACGCCTCGATAAAGAGCGTGAAGTCGGCTTTTTCCGTATCATTCGAGACGAACTCCCAGTCGATGTCCACGCCGTCGTAGGCGTTGGTCTTGCAGAAATCGACGAGCTGGCCGATGAACCGGGCGCGGTTCCCCGCCGTCGAGGCCATGCCCGGGAAGCCGGCGCAGTTGCCCCAGCCGCCGAGGCTGACGATCATCTTGACACCGTTCGTATGGGCGGCGGCGTTGAGCTCGGGATAGAGAAAATCGGCCGGCAGGACGAGGTTCCCCGACGCATCGGGCCAGGCAAAGGCGTGGGCGATGTGGGTCAGGTATTCGTAGGCGATCTTGGTATGGTCGAACTCGGCCTTGGACCAGGCCTGGTAATAGCCCATGACGACCTTGGACGGCCGGGAGGGTTCGGGAGGGACCTGGGAGACCTCGCAGGCGGCGGAAGCGAGGAGGACGAGCACTGCAGCGACAGCTGTCCGGGCAGTCATCGAAGGCGTTCGACGTCGGGCGTGGGTCATGTCACACTCCAGACATCTATTTTTACTTATCGGCGGGATTTTTTCAATGGATAAGGCGCATCAGGAGCGCCTGCTTCTCCGGCGACTTGGCCAGCGCGTCCCAAGACCAGAAGACGACGCCGATCGAAGGCGGCTTCAGGGCTTCGGCAGCCGCGGCCTGGAATTCGTCCGGGGGGAGGGCTTGTTCGATGTAGGCCTCGGAGACCTGGGTGCTGGCCAGGACCGTCGCGCCCGTACGGGTCGAAATGTCCGCGACGACGTCATGGACCCAGGCCGGCGTCCGCCGGACCATGTGGTGATAGCACATCGGCGAGATGAGGTCGACGAAGGGAGCGAGCCGGGGCAGGTCCTGGCCGGCCACGGACCTGACCGCCCCGCCAAAATCGTCCTGACGCCAGGGCACGGCGTGGAGGTTGACCTTGACCGAGGGCTTGATCTCGCGGGCGGCCTTGGCCAGGCGCTCGACGGCCCGGGCGATCGTCCGGCACTTCCATTCCGTCCACTCGGAGGCATGCGTCTTGAGGATCCAGGAGGCCTTTTCGGCCGTCGCGGTGAGGTCCGACGGGAGGGCGATGCCCATCTCTTTTTCGAAGCCAGCGAGACAGACGGGGCAGAAGCAGGTCTGAGGCAGGGATGCGGGTGAGCGGTCGGGGGCGACCTTCTCCCAGAACACGAAATAACGGATGAAGTCGAGGCTGACGGCGTAGGGATCGCAGTCGGCGACGAGGCTCTTCAGCTGATCGATCTTGCGGCGGAGATAATCCTCGCGGGCCGGGCAGACGAACTCGACCCATTCGTCGCGGGCCGGCGTCCCGGCCGCGGTGATGGCCGCCAAACCGGGGTCCTCCTTGAGCGCCTCGGGGTTCTGGAAGACGGGAAAGATGACGAAGAGCGGCAGGCCTTCGGCCGCGGCCCTGGCCCGGAAATCCCGGGTCCGGATGAGCGTCTCGCTAACGAACAGGGTGTTGATCCCGAGCTCCCGCCACTTGCCGAAGAGGCTGTCGTAGGGCGCGGCGGCCTCGTAGAGCTTGACGCCGACGACGGGCCGCGGGACGGCGCTCCGCTCTCCCTTGCCGCAGGCGGGGGGCAGGACCAGGAGCAGAGCGAGGACCGCGAATCCCAGGAAGGCAGCCATCGATGAGTGTTTCAAGGTCCCTCCTTGGGGAGCGTTCGTCATCCCATCTCCGGGAGACAGAAAGAGATCGAGCGCCGCTCGCCGCAGGCGGCGCAGCGGAGAGACGCCTCGAGCTTCTCGCATTTGAGCCCTTTTTCCGTCCGGAATTCGGTCTCCCACTTGCCGCCGCAGGCCCCGCAGGCCGCGGGGAGGACAAGCGTGACCTTGGCCCGCCGACCGCGGCCGCCGGCCTTGGGGACGTCGACCGTCCGGACACGGAAATCCATGCCGTGGGCTTCCTCGAGCTCGCCGATGTAGGCCTTGTAGAAGCGCAGGGTGTCGGCCGATTTCTTGACCGCAAGACGGCGGGCCGAGGCCGTGCGCATGTTCGCCGGGAGGACGGCCGCGTAGGTCAGCTCTTTGCTCAGGTAATCCATGGCCGCCGACTCGAGGTTCCGGCCCCGGAGCGCCGACTTGACGAAGAAGTTGGCCACGCCGAGGTAGCCGAACTTGGTCAGGAAATCGGCGTCGTGGACGATGTCGGCCAGACGGTTGCGGCTCGCGCCGGACTGATAGAGCGAGCGCAGGGCCCGGACGACGTGGCCGGTGTCGGCCATCTTCAACCCGGTCTCCTCCAGGGTGGCCCGGGCCAGGCGGGCCGCTTCTTCCTCTTCGGGCTCGTCGGAGGCATGATAGCGGCCGCCGGCGAACTTGGCCGAGTCGTGGAAAAGGGCGACGAGGGCGGTCAGGTCGGGGTTCTCTTTCTCCGCTGTGGCCAAGCGGAAGGCTTGGGAGGCGACGAGGACCGTGTGCTCCCAAAGGAAGCCCGCCTTGGCGTCCTTTTTCCCCGAGTACTTCTTCTCGGCCTCCTCGATCATCCGGCGGATGCGCTCGACAAGTCCCGGCGAAAGCGCGGTGAGGGACCGGTAGAATTCCTGCTGTTTGAGAAGCATGGGGCTTTGACGCCCGCTCATTATCCGGCCCGCAAATCCGGAAGTCAAGCGCCCGAAATGGTTGAATTGGAGCAGGCGAGACTCTATGATGGGCGAGATGACGAGAGGATCAGGCTGAACGGTTCAGTCCCCGGGCCGTGGGACGAGGCCGTAAAAGAGGAACCGGCCGGCGATCTCGCCCAGAAGAACCAGAACGAATGCTATCGTCATAATGGGCCCGGCCTGACCCGCCGCTGCCATTGGAGTTGAGCCGAACCCCCCGGCGCTCCCGGGGACAGCCTGGACCATGCCCAGGACGGCAAGAATCAAGCCCCCCGCGAGCAGGGCCAATCTCCCGAAGTAGAGCCGACGAAGGGCCCGTGGGGGCGGCCGAAGCGACGGCCCCGGGCGAAAACCGGCGGCGCCATATTGGGGGGTCAGGAGGACCGCAAAGAGAATATCCGAAGCGACGAAGAACAAGGCGGCCGTCCAGAGCGCCGAAAAATAGGAGCCTGGATTGCCCGGGGGAGACCCTGTGACCCAGGCCGTGGCCATGGCTCCCAAGGTCGCAGCGGACATAAAAAACGATATCCCGGTATACGCCGAGTTCCAGGGCGGCAGGGATTTGAGCATGTAGAGCTTGGACATGCTGACCAGGAACATGATCCCCGCGAGCGCCGATGCGGACATGACCGCCCTGAGAAACAAGCCTCGGGTGTGCCCCGTCCAAACGAGGACAAACGCCAGGGCGACGAGGGCCATGAAGGCGAGCTCGAAGAAGATCTCGCGGCTGAGCCAGGACGAGCGGAGATTAGCCAGGGTGTGGTGGGCCCGGAATGGATGATGGAGGTGGAACAAGGACAGGGCCGCCGCGATCGCGATGAAGCCGAATGTCCCCCCCCAGACGATAAGGACCGTGTGCCGGGCCGTCTCGCTCCATGAGGTCCCGGGTGACAACAGCAAAAGAAGCGGGAACAGAAGAAAACAAAACACCCCCACCGCCATTTGGCCGGCGATCGTGAAGGCGACGAGCGGCCACTCCTTGAGCATGCGCGGTCAGACTTCTTCCCAATTGGCCACTTCCGCGGCGCGCTCCACGGCCCGGGCGGCGTCGCGGTGGGGCTTGATGATGAGGGCCGGCTCGGTCTGCGCGGGATCGGGGAGCGGGAAGATCTGGCGGACGTCGCCGTATTTCTTCCTGAGCTCGGCCATGTCGCCGAAATCGAGGGCCCGCTGCGGGCAGGAGGCGACGCAGGAGGGCGTCCCCCCGGCGTCGATCGCGTCGTAGCAGAAATTGCACTTGGAGACGGTGTTCGTCCGCGCGTCAAAGCGGAGGGCCGTGTAGGGGCAGGCCCATTCGCAGTAGCGGCAGCCGATGCAGGCGCCGGTATCGACGAAGACGATGCCGTCTTCGCGTTTGGTGATGGCCTTGACCGGGCAGGCCAGGCCGCAGACCGGCTTCTCGCAGTGATTGCAGGCCATCGAGATATTGTAGGAAACAACGGAGGGAACCCAGACGCCGCCTTTCTTCTCCCAGCCCCCTCCCGTCACTTCGTAGACCCGGCGCCAGAGGACCCCGGGCTCGAGGTCGTTGCGGTCCTTGCAGGCCATCTGGCAGGCCTTGCAGCCGCTGCAGGCCGCGGCGTTGAAGAAGAAGCCGTATTGCGTGACCATCTCAGGCCGCCTCCGCCTTCTCGACCTGGACCATGATCGTGTGCTGGGCGTTGCCGAAGGCCAGGGGCGTCCAGCGCTCAGACGAGAGGACGTTGACCGAGCCGCGCCGGTCGACGCCGTTCTTGTCGGGCGTCCACCAGGCGCCCTGAGGCAGGGCGACGACGCCGGGCATCAGGCGCAGCGTCACCCGGCACTTGACCACGAGGGCGCCGCGGTCGTTCCAAACCCGGACAGAATCGCCGTTCTTGATCTTCCGCGAGCCGGCGTCGACGGGATTGATGAACAGGCGCTGGGGAAACGCCTCCTCGAGCCAGTCGACGCCCTCGAGGGTGGAGTGGACGCGGGAGAGGTAGTGATGGCCGATGGCCGAGAGCGGGTACTTGGCCGCTTCGGGCCCGAACGGGCTCTCCCACTCCTGGATGTACTTGGGCACGGCCGGGATCTCGTCCGGCCTGCCCATGTCATGGAGCTTTTTCGAGAAGATCTCGATCTTGCCCGAAGGCGTCTGTAAAGGGTGCTTTTCGGGATCGCGCCGGAAATCGGCGAAAGCCACGGCCGGCCGTGTCACCGGGAGCGAAAAGACCCCGGCATTCGTCCGCTCGAGCTCGTCGAGCGTCGGCAGCCCGGGGAAGCGCGTTTGGCGATAGCGGTCGAGCGACCAGGCGACCCAATCGCGCTCGGTCCGCCCCTCGGTATATTCTCTTTCGAGGCCGAGCCGGGCCGCGATCTCGGAGGCGATGCGGTAGTCGCTCTTCGTCTCGAAGGGCGGCTCGACGATCTTCGGCATGAGCAGGACCTCGTCGCCGTACTTCCAGCCGTCCTCGAGGCCCCAGGTCTCGAACTGGGTGCAGACCGGAAGCAGGATGTCGGCGAAGCGCGCGGTCGGGGTCAGGAAGTTGTCCTGGACGAGCAGGAATTCGACCTTCTTCTCGTCGGCCAGGATGCCGGCCGTCCGGTTGACGTTGCCGTGCTGGTTGATGAGGGCGTTGCAGGCGACGGCCCAGATGCACTTGATGTCCGTCGTGAGCTTCGACGCCCCGACGACGCCGTCGCCGGCTCCCATCTCCTTGCCCCGCAGGACCGCTTCGGTCCAGAGGAAGCTCGGGATCATGGCCTGGATGGGATTCTCGCCGGTCGGGAAGACGAGCCAGAACGGCCCGCCGTCGGGGGCCTGGAGGGCGATGCCGCTGGCCCAGCCGCCGGGGACGCCGACGTTCCCGGTGATGGCCGCGAGGACGCAGCCGGCCCGGACGGCCTGCTCACCGTAGGCCCGGCGCTGCATGCCGTAGCCTTGATAGAGGACGCCGGGCTTGGCGGTGGCGTACTCGCGGGCGATGCGGGCGATCGTCTCGCGGGGGACGCCGCAGATCTTCTCGGCCCACTCGGGCGTCTTAGGCACACCGTCGCGCGCGCCGAAAAGATAGTCCTTGTAGCTCTCGAGGCCCTCGGCCCCGGCGGGCATCTGCGTCTCATCGAAGCCGAGGCAATGGGTGCGCACGAACGGGGCGTCGTGGAGGTCCTCCTTGACGATGACGTAGGCCATGGCCGTCATCATGGCCGCGTCCGTGCCGGGGCGGATGGGCACCCACTCGTCGGCGAGGGCGACCGCGCTCAGGGTCATCCGCGGGTCGATGCAGACGACGCGGGCGCCTTTCTCCCGGGCCTTCTGGACGAAGTACTCGCTGTTCGTGCCGTCGCGCATCTCGGCCGGGTTCCAGCTCCACATGAGGATGTACTTCGAGTTGAGCCAGTCCTGGCGCTGGTTGCCGGTGACGCTCGTCCCGTAGACGGTCGGCGTCGCGGCGGAGATGGCCGCCCAGGAATAGCTGTTGTAGAAGCCGAGGGAGCCGCCGTAGAGGTTCATCAGCCGCTGGGCCGTCTGCCGGCCGTTGATCTGGTTGTAGCTGCCCGTTCCATACGGGACATAGAAGGCTTCGTTGCCGTAAGCGGCCTTGATGCGCTTGAACTCGGCGGCGATGCGGTCGAGGGCTTCGCCCCAGCCGATGCGCTCGAATTTGCCCTCGCCCCTCTTCCCCACCCTCTTCATCGGGTATTGAAGGCGGTCGGGATGGTATTGGCGCTTGCGGTAGGCCCGGCCGCGGATGCAGGCCCGGAGCTGAGGGTCGGCGAGCGTGTCGCCGGGGCGATCGTCCGTTTCGATGCGGACGATCCGGCCGTCGCGGACGAAGACCTTGAGGAGGCAGCGGCCGCCGCAGTTATGGGCGGGGCAGCCGGCGCG
>JADGNU010000285.1 GCA_017883305.1 Candidatus Aminicenantota bacterium
GACGGGGCATCCCGGCCCCGAGACCATCTCGACGCCAGCCTCGGCGAGGAGGGGCGTGAGGCCGCTCTTGAAGAGGGCCATCGTGTGAGTGCCGCAGACCTCCATCAGGCGCGGCGTTCGTCCGATCTTTCTGGATTTCTCCTCGATATCGCTGAGGAGACTCCGGAGGGCGGCGGGGTTCCTAAGCTCCTTCATCTTGGGCCGCGGCCAGCTCTTTGAAGAGGCGGAGCGTTTCCCGGGCTTCCTTGGCGTCCATGACCGAGATGGCAAAACCGGCGTGGATGATGACCCAGTCGCCCCGCCGGGCCTGCGGGACGAGGGTCAGATTGACCTTCACCTCGCTGCCCATGTAGCCGGCCGTCCCTTGGCCCGATTTGTCGATATGGGTGATCTTGGCGGGAACGGCCAGGCACATCGTCATTTCTCCAGATCATTCACTTTAGCAGAATCGACCGGTCCGGTCCACCTTATGCTATAATGGGGGGCCGATGGAGACGCACCTCGAGGACCTTTTCCCGCCGGGGACCGAAGAACACGAGCTTTTACTCAAGGTCGATCTCGACCGCCTGCCCCGCCATATCGCCGTGATCATGGACGGCAACGGCCGCTGGGCCCAGCAACGCGGCTTGCCCCGGGTCCAGGGCCACAATGCCGGCTCGGCAGCGGTCCGGGAGATCGTCGAGGCGTCCGCACGCCTGGGGATCGGCTTCCTGACGCTCTACGCCTTCTCGAGCGAAAACTGGAAGAGGCCCCGCTATGAGGTCGGCCGGCTGTGGCGGCTGCTCCGGGAATATCTCGGCAAGGAAGATGGTCTCCTCGTCGAGAACGACCTCCGCCTCAAGGTCATAGGCCGCAGGGAAGGCATCCCCGCCCTCGTGCTCAAGGAGATCGAGCGGGTCGAGACCCTGACCCGGGAAAACCGGCACATGACCCTGGTCGTGGCCCTCAACTACAGCGGCCGCGATGAGATCATCGATGCCGTCCGGCGCATCATGGCCGAAGGGCGCATCTCCGCCGCCGGCCTCGACGAGAAGGCCTTTGCCGGCCACCTCTCGACCGCGGGCATTCCCGACCCGGACCTGCTCGTCCGGACAAGCGGCGAGATGCGGGTTTCGAACTTCCTTCTCTGGCAGATCGCCTACACGGAGATCTTCGTGACGCCCGTCCTCTGGCCGGATTTCCGGCGGCGCCATCTCCTCGAGGCCATCCTCGAGTTCCAGAAGAGGGACCGCAGATTCGGCGACGTCCGCGCCGCCGCGAAAAGCCCCCGCGGAAGGACCTAAGCTCGCATGAACCTCGTCAAAAGAACGCTCACGGCGGCCGTGCTGCTCGGAGGCCTTTTCGCCATCATCCAGTACGCGCCGGACTGGGTCTTCTTCCTGTTCGGCGCGGCCTTTGTCCTGGCCGCGCTCCTCGAATTCTACAACCTGGTCGGAAAAAAGGACCTGCGGCCTCAAAAAGCCCTTGGGACGGTCATTGCCGTTCTGGTCCTCCTGACATTCTATTTCCGGACGATCCCGCTCGACGGCGCCCTTTGCGCCGGCATCCTCGTGGCCGGTTTCTATTATGTCGCGACGATCAACTTCCCCGAGAAGCTGGCCTTCTTCCCGGCTTCGTTCGCCACGACCCTTATCGGCGTCTTCTATGTCGCCTTTCCGCTGGGGTTCCTGTTCCGGATCCGCCTGGAGCAGGGCCCGTTCTACCTCTACTTCCTGGCCGGCATTGTCTTCCTCGGGGATACGGGGGCCTTTTTCATCGGAAAACCCTTCGGCCGGCACAAGATGACGCCGATCGCCAGCCCCAACAAGAGCTGGGAGGGGAGCGCGGGCGGGTTCCTCTTCGCCGTGGGCGGGGCCCTCCTGGCCCGTTTCCTTCTGCTGCCTTCGGTTCCGTTCGCGACGGCCGTCCTGACGGCGATCGTCGTCCATGCCGCGGCCCAAGTCAGCGATCCTCTCGAATCCCTCTTCAAAAGGGCCGTCGGCGTCAAGGACTCCTCCAACAGCCTGCCCGGGCACGGCGGGTTCCTCGACCGGATCGACAGCCTGATCCTGGCCGGCCCGCTGTTCTATTTCATCGTCAAATTGTTCTGGAAATAAGCCTTGGGACAGACGTCGCGCGGCCTCGCCATCCTCGGCTCCACCGGGTCGATCGGCACGTCCGTTCTCGACGTCGTCGACCGCTTGGGCGGCCGCTTCCGGGTCGTCGCCCTGGCCGCCGGGTCCAATGTGCCGCTTCTTGCGGCCCAAGTGGAGAAGTACCGTCCGGCCCTTGTCTCTGTCGGCAATAAACGAGACGTCGTGAGGGTCCGCAGCCTCGGGAAAGGCTGGGGGTTGAAAGTCGTCCACGGGCCGGAGGGGGCCGCCGAGGCGGCCCGCGTCGACGGCGCCGATGTGGTCGTGTCGGCCATCACCGGCATGAACGGCTTCGGTCCGACCCTGGAAGCGGTCAAGGCCGGCCGCCGCGTGGCCCTGGCCAACAAGGAATCCCTGGTCGTCGGGGGTGCCTTGATCAAGCGTGAGGCCGTCCGCTCGGGGGCCGAGATCATCCCGGTCGATAGCGAGCACAGCGGCGTCTTCCAGTGCCTTGGCCGTGGCCGGCGGAGCCACGTCCGCAAGGTCATCCTGACGGCCTCAGGGGGCCCGTTCCTGAAAACCCCGCTCGAGGAACTCAAGACCAAGACCCTGGAGGAGGCCCTCCGCCATCCCCGCTGGGTCATGGGCAAGAAAGTGACCGTCGACTCGGCGACGCTGATGAACAAAGGTCTCGAGCTCATCGAGGCCCGCTGGCTCTTCGATCTGGACGCTTCGCAGCTCGATGTCCTCATCCACCCCCAGAGCGCCGTCCACGCCCTGGTCGAGATGACGGATGGCTCTGTCCTGGCCCAGCTCAGCGCGACGGACATGCGTGTTCCGATCCAGCTTGCCCTGACCTGGCCCGAGCGGCTCGATTCGGGCCTGCCTCAGCTCGACCTGGCCGAGGTCGGACGCCTCGAGTTTTTCCGCGTGGACGAGCGCCGCTACCCCTTGTTCACATTGGCCAAGCAGGCCCTGGCCGCCGGCGGCAGCCTGCCCGTGGCCCTCAACGCGGCCAACGAAGTGGCCGTCGCGGCTTTTCTCGAGAAGAGGATCCTCTTCGCCGATATCCCCGCGGTCGTCGCCGGGGTCATGGACGGTCTGCAGCCCCGTCCGGCCGATTCGATCGAGGCCATCCTCGAGGTCGACAAGGACGCGCGGCGCCAGGCCCGCCGACATCTCCCGCAGAGGTAGACATGGCAAACTTCCTGGGTACGCTCTTCGCCTTCGTGATCGTTTTCTTCGTCGTCACTTTCGTCCATGAATTCGGCCACTTCTTCATGGCCCGGCTCTTCGGCGTCCGCGTCGACGCGTTTTCCTTCGGCATCGGGCCGAGGATCTTCGGCGTTCAGAACGGCAAG
>JADGNU010000286.1 GCA_017883305.1 Candidatus Aminicenantota bacterium
GCCGAGGATCGTCCCGTCGGCATCGATGACCGGCGAAGAATCGTAGGTCCGGTCCCCGGCGCGCTCGAAGAGGTTGAGCACCGCGAC
Source organism: Candidatus Aminicenantota bacterium (assembly GCA_017883305.1). Classification (GTDB taxonomy): domain Bacteria; phylum Acidobacteriota; class Aminicenantia; order Aminicenantales; family Saccharicenantaceae; genus RBG-16-66-30. The sequence goes on from JADGNU010000286.1 coordinate 88, forward strand.
CGTACCCGTTTCGCGCGCCAGGCCGCAGAAAAGATCGGTGGTCGGGCCGGGGATCGTCTCGGCGAGAGCTGGGCTGTCGGCCGTTGCCGGGGCCTGGGGATAGAAGCGGGTAAAGGCCAGTTCGGCGAAGGCAATGAGGTTAGCCCCATTCCGGGCTGCCTCAAGAAAGGCGGCTTCGCCCCGGGCCCTGTTCCCCGCGGGGTCGCCCGTGGCTTGCTGCTGGACGAGCGCGATCCTCAAGCCCGGCAGGCCTTTTCGACGTCGGCGACCGTCTTGGGGATGGGCGGCCCGAGGACCTTGTGGCCCTTCTCCGTCACCAGGACGTCGTCCTCGATCCGGACCCCGCCGAAGCCGAGGAACTTCTCGACGGCGTCATAGACGATGAATTCCCGATGCTTCTTTTCTTTCCGCCACAGATTGAACAGGGCGGGGATGAAATAGATCCCCGGTTCGACGGTCATGACGTGGCCGGGCCGCAGAACGCGGGCCATGCGCAGGTAGGCCAGCCCGAACTGGGAACTGCGCTCGACCTTCTCACCGTAGCCGACATTGTTCTCGCCGTAATCCTCCATATCGTGGACGTCGAGGCCGAGGTTGTGGCCGAGGCCGTGAGGGAAAAAGAGGGCGTGGGCGCCCGCCGCGACAGCGTCGGCGGTATCGCCCTTCATCAGTCCGAGATCCTTCAGGCCGTCGGTTATGATCCGGGCCGTCTGGAGATGGATGTCCTTAAAGTTGACGCCGGGCTTGACGGACTTGATGGCCGATAGCTGTCCGGCCAGGACGATCTCATAAATGGCCTTCTGCCGGGCGTTGAAACGGCCGCCGACGGGCACGGACCGGGTGATGTCGGAGGCGTAGCCGCTCGGGGCTTCCGCGCCGCAGTCGCAGACCAGGAGCCGGCCCCGGGTCAGCAGGTTGTCGTGGGAATGCATGTGGAAGATCTGGCCGTTGACGGTGACGATGGGCGGGAAGGCGAGATGCATGCCGTAGGCGAGGGCGATCCCCTCCATGACGCCGGAGACCTGGTATTCGTAGCGGCCGGGCTTGGCCGATTTCATGGCGGCCAGGTACATTTCCCGGCTGATGGTCACGGCGGACTCGATCTCCCGGATCTCCTCCTTGGACTTGATGATCCGCTGGTCGACCGAGGCCTTGATGAAGGCCGGCGAGGCCTTGGCTTTGAGGTCCTTGATAGGGATGCCGAGAAGATCGCTCAGAACGATGGCTTTGTCGGGCCGGTATGGCGGGAGATAATGGACGGGACGGCCATCGGCCAGGGCCTGGCGCACGGTCTCGCCGAACGCTGCCCGAGGCGCGCTGCGGCGGACGCCGACTTCCAGGGCCCTGTCCTTGATCTTGGGCAGCTCGCCCTCCCAGATGATGTCCTCGATGCCGATGTCGTCGCCGTAGAGGGTGTCCGTGTCCGCATCCGCGTCGACGATCGCGGCCAGCCCCGGCGATGAGAGGCCGAAGAAATACAGGAACGAGCTGTCCTGACGATAGTGAAAGGTGTTGGCCGGATAGTTCATCGGGCTCTCTTCGTTCGCCAGGAATAGCATCAGGCCCGACCCCATGGACTTTCTCAGGAGCTTTCGCCTTTCGATGTACGTCGCGGCTTTGAACATGTCGTCCTCCTGCGGATATTTCCGAAAGGATTTTAGCACAGTTTGCCCCCTTTCCTCCATTCGGAGCACTCGCCACGAATTTGGATTGGAACCCATGCGGAGCGATGTTATGATTCCCGGACATTTGGACAGGAGGACGGCCATGGGCGGACTATTCGGAGTTGTCGGCAAGGACGATATCGTCGAGGACCTGTACTACGGCACGGACTATCATTCGCACCTGGGCACCAAGCGCGGCGGCCTGGCCGCCGGCAACGGCGCGAGCATAGTCCGCTACATCCACAACATCGAGAACGCCCAATTCCGTTCGAAATTCGGCGACGACGTCGGCAAGCTCCACGGCTCGAGGGGCATCGGGGTCATCAGCGACTACGAGGACCAGCCGCTCCTCATCCGGTCCCACCTCGGGCACTATGCGATTGCCACGGTCGGCGTCATCAAGAACATCGAGGACCTGGTCGATCGGGCCTTCCGTGGCAAATGTCTCCATTTCTCCGAGATGCGCGGCGGCGAGATCAATCCGACCGAGCTCATCGCGGCCATGATCAACCGGGAGGACACCTTCGAGGACGGCATCCGGGCCGTCTGGGAGTTCATCGAGGGGTCCTCGTCTATCCTCATCCTGACTGACGGGGCCATCCTGGCTGCCCGGGACAAGTTCGGCCGGACGCCCATCGTCCTGGGGAAAAAGCCGGGGTCGTTCGCCGCCTCCATGGAAACGTGCGCTTTCCCCAATCTTGGCTACGAGATCGACCGGTATCTCGGCCCGGGCGAGATCGTCCGGATCACACCCGAAGGATCCGAGACCCTCGTCCCTCCGGGCAAGAAGCTCCAGATCTGTGCGTTCCTTTGGGTTTATTACGGCTATCCGGCATCGAGCTATGAGGGGATCAACGTGGAGACCGTGCGCAACCGCTGCGGGGCGCTCCTGGCTCGGAACGACGACGCCAAGATCGATCTTGTCGCCGGCATCCCGGATTCCGGCATCGGCCACGGGCTCGGCTACGCGGCCGAGGCGGGCCTCCCCTTCCGGCGCCCCTTCGTCAAGTACACGCCGACCTGGGCCCGGAGCTTCATGCCCCAACACCAGGACATCCGTGACCAGGTGGCCCGGATGAAGCTCATCCCCATCCGCGAGATCATCCAGGGTCGCAAGCTCCTGTTCTGCGAGGATTCGATCGTCCGCGGCACCCAGCTCAAGGATACGATCCAGCGCCTCTACGAATCCGGCGCCGTCGAGGTCCACATGCGGCCGGCCTGCCCCGCCCCTCACCTTCGGCTGCAAGCACCTGAATTTCTCCCGTTCACGCTCCGAGCTCGATCTGGCCGCCCGCAGGGCCATCGCCGCGCTCGAAGGGCCGGAATTCCGCAACTTCGAATCGTATGTCCACTCCGGCACGGAGAAATACGAGGCCATGGTCGGCTGGATCTCGCACACGCTCGGACTGACATCCCTGCGCTATCAGAGGTTGGAGGACCTGGTCGCCGCGATCGGCCTGCCGAAAGAAAAGCTCTGTACCTATTGCTGGGACGGCGTGGGGACGGATTAGTTAATAATTTTGAACCGTCTCGACGATGAGCTCGAAATATTCCCGGAAAACGCTTTGTCCCTTTTTCGTCATGATCCACCCCCCCCGCATCATATCGAATTCGCATCGACCGATGCAAACATTCGAACAAGGGCTTGAAGAGTGGGACTCGCCAGATCCCGAACG
>JADGNU010000080.1 GCA_017883305.1 Candidatus Aminicenantota bacterium
CACGAATGAGACGGGGCCGAAAGCCGTCGGCGCGTCCCTGATCTCCGTCACGGCTTCACCCGCAAGCCAGTGGCTCGGCAGGGCCCGGCCCAGCCAAAGGCGGTCGCCGTCCTCCTGGACGAGCATCATCCGCAAGAGGCGCAGCTGCTGGGTGCAGGAATAGAGGTGGGGCAGCGTTGGTTCATTGTCCCCCGTGAACAGTCTGGTCACTTCGACGCCGGAATAGGTCTCCCGGGACATGCCATAGGCCAGCGAGCCGTAAAAGCCGAGGATCGCTTGTTTGACCCGGTCGAGCTTCAGACAGTCGAGCCAGTAGCCGTACGTATAGGCGTGGTCGATGCCGCCCCCGAACTCGCACATGCCAAGCCGCAGGCCGCCCTTCTCTTCGAGGAAGCGCATGACCCAGCCGGCGCGCTCGTCGGCCGCGGGCAGGAACTCGCTCTCCAGCATGCAGCTTGCGATGAGGCTGTAATAATCGCTTGCCCGGCCCTTCGAATCGTTGAGGATGCGATGCGTCTCGGGCTCGAGCGGCAGGACCTTCAGGCCGCCGCTCTCGAATACGGCCATGTCCATCGAGGCCAGGATGTCCCGGCGATAGGACTCGGCTTCGAGGGCGATCCGCCCCGCGTCCTCCGCGAAGCCTACGGCGGCCAGGGCCCGCGCCGTCTTCTCCAGCCCGACAGCGCAATAGGTATCCCCGAAATAATCGTAGGCCGGGTCCAGGCTGTCGGCGTAAGGCCGGAACTTGATCAGGCCATAGGTCGAGGTCCGGGGCGCGCCCGGAGGCGTCATCGACTCCCGGCGCTTGGCCGTGACCCAGCCGGCCATCCGGATCATGTTCGGCGCGACCCGTTTCAGCCAGGCTCCGTCGCCGGTTAGCGTGAAATGCTCGCACATGGCGAAGAGCAGCGCTCCCGTGTCCGGGGTCCCGAAATGCGATGTGAAGACTCCGTCCGGCGCCTGGAGGGTCAGGAGGGAGTCGAGGATTTCGCGAGCCTCCTCGGGCCTTCCCCAAAGGTCGAGGGCATGGGCATAGAGCGCGGCGCTGTAGCCGTAGACCTGTTCGTAGAACCCCGCCCCGTCGTGGGGCTCGAGGACGCCTTCGACCTTGTCGACGTCGAGCGAAGCGAACGCCAGCCAGGCCCGGCGGGCCTCGTTGACCCGTTCTTCGGGGGTGCGGAGCGCGGTCCCCGAACCGAGGTCTTTCTTCCAGAAATCCAGGACCTCGCGCTTGGTCTTTTCGAACTCAGCCGCGTCGACTTCCTTCCAGCCTTGATCCGGCCCATCGAAGGGGATCTTGACGCGGACAGCCGCCGGGACGCCGGGGGAGAGCTGCAGGTCCCAGGTGCGGACGATCGCGGTCGCATTCCCGGGGCCGATGTGCAAGCCGGCCTTGGTCCGACGCACCTCCGGAGTCGTGCTCTCCGCGCGAAGCTCCACGAATGCCCAAAGGCCATTGTCCGGACTGAGGTCTTCGGCATAACCGAATACGGTTTGCCGGTAGACGATGCCTCCCGGATCGAAGACCGAGGCGACGACAGGAGCGACGTCGACGAGACTTTTGCGGCATCCGGCGGGCACCGCGCCGTATCGCACGGCCGGCTCACCGACCTCGAAATAGGCCACCGGATTCTCCGGGACGCTCGCGTCCTCAGAGAGCTCCAAGGTGGCGTCGGGGGCCACGCCGATCTCGTACGGATGGTGCTTGACACCGACGGCCTCACGCGGCTTTTTCAATCCGGGGAGATACGAGGCGACCGACTCGAAGGTCGGGTCGGCGGTTTTTCCGAGCTCGAGCTCGCCGAGGAGGTCGCGGTCGGCAAATTGGGCCGTGGCCGGCAGGCCGGCGCTCTCGGTCACCCCTTGAGTCTCCGCCGGCTTGGCGCTCTGCGGCTGCCGGTCGCCGCAGGCCGGGAAGAAGGCCAGGCCGACACAGACCAGAAAACCGAGGGCGGGGGGAAGGGCTCGACGAAGGGGCGGCCGGCGCATCTGTCACCTCAATTTTTTTGCGATCGCACCGTCGACGGACCACAAGCCGCCACCCTTGATCATCACCGCCAGGCCGATGGCGATCATCAGGAGGTGGTACTCGAAGCCCTCGCCCTTGGCCGTCCCCGACCAGTTCATGAAGAACCCGATCTTCATGTGGACGAGGATGATGGCGCAGGCCATGTCCACTGTAATAGCCAGGGCAACCAGTCGAGTGAAGAAGCCGATGACGAGCGCCAGGGCCCCGACCGATTCGGTCAGAACGATGAGAACGGCCAGTAACTCGGGCAGGTGCATGTTCCCGTTGGTGAAGCCCTTGACCGTCGCCTCGTAGCCGCGGCCCCCGAACCAGCCCAGGAGCTTCTGGGCGCCGTGCGGGAACATCACCACCCCCAGCATGACCCGGAGGATCGTCGTCGAGAAGCTCTTGTCGGTAGCGAAGAATTTCTTGAACATGTTCGGTCCCTCCTCTCATCGGCTCGGTGCAGTCATTGTAGGCCCGGGGTCCTGGGTTATCAAGCGGGCCAGGGCGGGTTAGCCAAAAGACCGGGCGAATACCCTGGAGAATCCCCCTTCGCGGGGATTAAGCCCGATTGCGTCCCGAGGATAATACTTGTCAAGACCGTGGATCCATGATCCCCGAAAAACCGTTCCCGGTCAGGGAAAAGAATCGCCTTCCGCCGAAGGGTGGTCCCCGTTTGACACCCCCCTGGGGGGGGCCTATCATATCGAGGCAAGGGGTTAAGAGTCGAACCGGCCTGACTCGAGTCAGAAGGAGGATCTTATGCGCCGTTTTTTCAGCATTCTCACTCTCTTTGTTCTGACGGTCGCCGGCTTAGGCCTGGTGACCTCCTGCAACATCATCGGCGGCTCGTCGGGAGGCACGGGCAGCTTGAAGCTGCTCATGACCGACGATCCCACCGAAGATTGGACCGAGGTGACCGTCCATTTCCTGTCCGCCAGCCTCCACCGCCAAGGGAGTGAAACCTGGGAGGACTTCTGGACCGCCACGACGTCCGATCCGGCCTCCGGCAAGGTCAACCTCGTCGATCTCAGCGGGGTCACCGACATCCTGAACGCCGGCACCATCAAGGCCGGCAGCTATGACCGGCTCAAGCTCGTCCTGAACACGAGCCCACAGCCCGATTCGATGAATCTTATCACCGGCGACGGAACGGTCATCAGACCCGAGGACATCACCGTCGTCGACCCGAGCGGGACCGGCGAGATCAAGGTCGACCTCGACCCGAACCTCCTGGTCGAGGCGGACAAGAACAACATCGTCGGCATCGACTTCGACCTGACCCATCCGCTGTCGATCGTCAATCTCGACGGCAAAGTCGTCATCAGCCTGAAGGTCCGCCACAAGATCCTGCCGCGCAACCTCGGCAGCATCCAGTTCGCCCGCACCCTCGGCGACATCACCGAGGCCACGGGGAACACGGACGGGACGGCCAAGTTCACGCTCAAGACGCTCCAGGGCGCGCTGGTCGAGTTCAACGCCAACGGCACCACGATCTACACCAACGTCAGCTCCGGGACCGGCACCAACGGGAATTTCGACGGACTCAAGGGCCTGGCCGGGACCGGCGCAGCGCTCGTCGCGTCCAACATGAACTCCGACGGCAGCCTCTACGCGCGGCGCGTCTGGTATGCCGACGACATCAACAAGCTGCCGCAATTTACGCCTGAGGGGCTGGTCCGCCGCACCGGCGACACCTGGCTCAGCATCCAGAAGAAGAAGACCGAGGCCCTCTCGACGGGCGATCACCGTCATCGCTGCGATTGGGATGCCGAAACGGTCTTTGTCAACGCCGACACCACCTGGGCCTTCCGGGGCGCCGACATGGGGATCAAGGGACCGGACGGCCTGCGCGATGTCGCCCGGGGCTTCCGGGTCGAAGTCATCTATATCGAAGAGAACGTCTCGCCGAAGATCGCCAAGTCGGTCAACATCCAATCCGCCCATGCCGAAGGGCTGGTCACCGAGCCCACCCTCGACAACTTCAAGCTGGGCTGGTTCTGGCGCACCCGGACGCTCGTCTATAGCGGGATCGCCGAACACGAGTTCCAATGGTGGTTCTATGGGGCCGATTCGAGCCATGCCGCCGACCGCCAGGCCTTCATCGATATCGTCGCGGCGGCTCGCGCCTCCCACCTCTGGGTCTTCGCCTGGGCCGGGCTCACCTGGGAGGCCGGGGCAAACCCCCAGTGGGTCGTCGAGGATCTCGTCCTCGCCCCCATGAAGCTCCACGACTTCACCAAGATCACGACCGGCTACACGACGGGGAGCGGGTCCATCGATGTTTCCACGTTCAATTGCTGGGATGCGACAACGCCGGAGGCGATGACGATCAAGCTGGACATGACCGGCGACCTCCAGACGCTCGTCGGCTCGTTCCTCTGGAAGGCCGACACCAACGTGGCGACGTTCACGGTCCCGGTCCTGCCCGCTCAGTGGCCAGATTTGCTGACGCCCACTCTCGACAAGGTCAAGATCTGGGTCCACCCGGTCAAGGAAGCCGACGATACCGTGAGCTGGCACGCTTACAGCGTGATCGCTTACCAGTTCATCCGCTGACCGGAATCGCGCACATGATGCGGCCGCCGGCGAGTGCCCGCGGCCGCTTTTTTTTCGGAAGGGGTCAAACCTACTTATCGTTACCTTCTTGTCCCCCCACCACGGCCAAAGCAGATGAGCAGGGGAAAAAGTAACGAAAGGTAGGTTTGACCCCTTCTTGGTTATTGCCCCGGCGAGATGCGCACCATCACCACGCCGTGGGCCGGGATCTTGACCTCGAAGCGCTCGTCGTATTTGCTGCCGGTATCCGTATGGACGCCTTTGTCCTCGTGGGCCCAGAGGTCGCGGACCTTGGCCGGGCCGGCGGGGATGCCGATCTGCGACCAACGGACGTACTGGGCCAGCTCGCGGTCGGTGGTGTTCACGAAGGCCACGGCCTTGGAGCCATCCGCGAGCGGCTTCATCCAGACCTGCCCCCCGTAGCCGCGCTCGATGACGACCCGTCCCTGGACACCGAGGGGGTCCTGGTCGACGGCGATGACCTCTTTATTGAGCAGGATCGACTTGGTCTCCTCGGTCATGGCCCGGAGGTCGTTGCCCGCCATGAGCGGGGCGGCCATGATGGCCCAGAGCGAGAAGTGGGTCTTGTATTCGTCGAGAGTCATGCCGCCGTTGCCGACCTCAAGCATGTCGGGGTCGTTCCAGCCGCCGGGCCCGGCCGCGTCGGCGTGGCGGGAATTGGCGCCGATGATCCAGACGACGCTTTCCCAGTTGTCGCCGATGTCGGCGGTCGTCCGCCAGAGCTGGCCGACGCCCTTGGCCCAGGTCCAGGGATCGTTCCGGCCCCACTCGCAGATGCTCAGGACGATCGGATGACCCGCGCGGCGCAAGGCATCGCGGAAGCTCGTGTACTCTTTCCGGGCGTCGAGGTCGTCGGCGTAGCACCAATCGACCTTGATATAGTCGACGCCCCACTCGGCGTAGGTGGCCGCGTCGATGTCGTGGAAACCGAACGAGCCCGGACGGCCCTGGCAGGTCTTGGGCCCGCAGTCTGTGTAGAGGCCGAAGAGCAGGCCCTTGGAATGGACGTAATCGGCCAGGGCCTTCATCCCGCCGGCGAACCGCTTCGGGTCGGCGATGATCCGTCCATCGGCGCCGCGGTCGACTTGCCAGCAATCGTCGATGACCAGGTACTTGTACCCGGCTTCGAGCATGCCGGTCTCGACCATGACGTCGGCGGTCTGGCGAATGAGCGTCTCGTCGACCTCGCAGCCGAACTTGTTCCAGGTGTTGAAGCCCATGGGCGGCACGGGCGCCAGGATCGGTTCCGGCGCGGCTACCGGCGCGGTGGCGGCGGCCGCCGGCTCCTTCCCGGCCTTACCGGGCCCGCAGGCCGCGAAGATCGCCGCTACAAGAATGATCGCCATGGCCGCAGGGGCCATCTTTCTCAGGATCGTTGTCATTGTCATCGGACGCTCCTTGAGGATGGGTACTCCGGACTATAGGACGGCCGGATATTCGAGTCAACAAGAAGGGGTCAGGTTGACACTCCCCCTGGGGGCCCCTATAATAAAAAGTTGAAAGGAGTTTGGGGGCGAACTGGTTTCGACGAAGGTAATGAAACACAGGTTGCACGCCGAGGTCCCACCCACCTCGCTAAACTGGTGGAAAACAACTTAACTGCAGAACCTTTAGCAGTCGCGGCCTAATAGAAAGGCTCGCCGTTCCCGGGATCCCCTCCCGCAGGGTTTCGGGAGCGCAAAACGGGCGGGATAGCGAACCGGTCCGGCCTTGAGGCCGGGGAGCGAAACACCTTCGGGGCTGGTCTTACGGTGCTTCTCCTCTTCGAGCGCCGCGAGACGAGATCAATGGAGAGGATAAGCGTGTAGAGACCTGCTGTTGAATGCTTTCGGACGCGGGTTCGATTCCCGCCGCCTCCACCAGACCCGCACATGCAGATCTTCAGGATAAAACGGCCGGCCCTGATCGCGGCCGTCCTCGCCATCGCCGCCGTCGGCCTCGCCTTTCCAGGTCCCGTCGCGGCCGCTCCGGCCCAGGACCAAGCCCTCCGGACCGTGGTCATCGACCCCGGCCACGGCGGCCTCGAAAGCGGCGCCAAGGGCAAGTTCGGCAACCTCGAAAAGGACATCACCCTGGCCGTCAGCCTCAAGCTCAAAGCCCTGATCGAGAAGGACATGGGCTTCGAAGTCGTCCTGACGCGGGACCGCGACGTCGACGTCTCGATCGAGAACCGGTCGGCCATCGCCAACAATCGCAAGGCCGGATTGTTCATCAGCATCCACGCCAACGGCTCCGTCCAGAGGAAAGCGGGCGGCTCGGAGACGTTCTTCCTCAGCCTCAACGCGACCGACGAGGAAACGCGCCGCCTGGCCTACCTCGAGAACAACTCCTCGGCGCTCCAGAGCCGCATCGACCCTTCCTCGGACAGCGACCTGATGATGATCCTCTGGGACATGGCCCAGAACGCCTACATCAAGCAGAGCAGCCGCCTGGCCGAGCTTGTCCAGGCCGAGCTTGACGCCATGCTCGGGACGCGCAACCGAGGCATCAAGCAGGCGCCCTTCAAGATCCTGACCGGCGTCGCCTGCCCGGCCATCCTCGTCGAGGCCGCGTTCATCTCCAATCCGGACGAAGAGCAGAAGCTGGCCTCCGACGCGTTCCAGACGAAGGTCGCCGAGGCGATCTTTCGCGGGCTGGCCCTCTTCCTCAAGAGGGGCGAGTAGGACGCCATGGCCACCAATAAAAAAGGCGGGATCTCCAAGCCGGCGCTCATCCTGGGCGGCCTGACCCTCGTGCTGCTCGTCCTGGTCATCATCTTCTTCACCGGCGGGGGCGGCGAGAAGGTCAAGCGCTTCGTCGACTCCAACGTGCCCAAGACGGCCGAAACCGCCGGGGCCAAGGCCCTCACGAAGACCGTGACGCTCTTCTTCATCGCCGACGACGATCTCCTCCACAAGGAGACGCGCGAGATCACCGCCGGTCCGACCGAGGCCGACGAGGCCGAGCGGGCCTTGACCGAGCTCATCCGGGGCTCGGAGGAAGGCCTCATTTCGCCGCTTCCTCCAGGGACCAAGGTGCGCCAGGTCTTCATCGCCCGGGACGGGCTGGCCACCGTCGATTTCAGCCGGGACATCGCCGACAGCTTCTCCTACGGCTCGACCTCGGAGTTGGCCGCCGTCTACTCCGTCGTCAACACGCTCGTCTTCAACTTCAAGCCGGTCAAGAAAGTCGTGCTCCTCGTCGAGGGCGCGGAGAGGGAAACCCTCGGCGGGCACGTCGACCTGTCGCGGGCCTTCTTCCCCGACTACTCCCTCGTGGCGAGATAGCCCGGGTCAGGCCGTGACGAAGCTCCCCCGGGTGGTCATCGTCGGCTTCCCCAACGTCGGTAAGTCCTCTCTTTTCAATCGTATCCTGGGCCGGCGGAAGTCCCTCGTCCACTCCGACCCGGGCATGACCCGGGACAGCCTGGCCGTCGAGTCCACGCTCGAAGGCCGGCGCTTCACCCTCGTCGACACGGGCGGCCTTTTCGGCGTCGCCGACGAGCCCCTGAGCGACAAGGTCCGCGAGAAGGCCCTGGCCGAAGCGGCCGCGGCCGCTCTCGTCGTCTTCGTCCTCGACGGCAAGCGCGACATCGCCCCGGCCGAGGAGGAGCTTTACTTCCAGCTCAAGCGGCGCGGCCTGCCGCTCCTCCTCGTGGTCAACAAGTTCGATTCCCCCGCGCAGGAGGAGTCGATGACGGCCGACTACTATCGGCTGGGCGACAAGAACGTCCTCTTCGTCTCCGCCGAGCACAAGATCAATATCGACGCCCTCGAAGACGCCATCGCCGCCGCGCTGCCCCTGCCGCCGGGCGGGCCGGCCCCGGAGGTGGAGGAGCCCCTGCGCATCGCCATCGTCGGCCGGACCAACGTCGGCAAGTCGTCCATCGTCAACCGCCTCCTCGGCGAGGAGCGCCTCATCGTCAGCGAGATCCCCGGCACGACCCGCGACAGCACGGACACGCTCATCCTCCGCGACGGCAAGCCCTTCTGCCTCGTCGACACGGCCGGCATCCGCAAGATGGCCTCGACCGAGAGCAGCCGGGAGAAGGCGGGCATCGTCCGGGCCAAGGCCAACATCCGCCAGGCCGACGTCGTCTGCCTCGTCCTCGATGTCCAGGAGTTCCCCACGCGTCAGGACGCCCGCATCGCCCAGCTGGCCCTCGATTCGGGACGGCCGCTCCTCATCGTCCTCAATAAGTGGGACCTCGTCGACAAGGACGCCGTGCGTCCCGACGCCGTCAAAGAGCGGGTCTTCCGCAAGCTCGGCTTCGTCTCCTACGCGCCGCTGCTCTTCATTTCGGCCCGGACGGGCCAGCGCATCGTCAAGATCCTCGATACGGCCGAAGAGGTCCACCGGGGGGGCACGATCCGGGTCGAAACGTCCAAATTGAACGCTTTCCTGGCCCGGACGACCGAGGAGCATCCGCCCCGCCTGAAGAACGGGGCCAGGGCCAAGCTCCGCTACATCACCCAGAAAGGGGTTTCCCCCCCGACCTTCATCCTGTTCTTGGGCGCCCGGGGCCCTCTCTCGCCGACCTACGAGAAGCACCTCCTGGAGTCCCTGCGCCGGGAGTTCGGCTTTTACGGTACCCCCCTCCGGCTCATCGTCCGGACGAGCTGAGCCGGCGGGGCTTTTTTCTTGACTTTAAAGGGGGCATCGTTTATAAGTAAGTTCTTGTCGTTCCCTGTGATTTGCGTTTGACAGTAAGGAGGTCAGGATGTCTCGAAAGACCCAGCGATTCATGTTCGCCGCAGCCGCGATCGTCGTGATCTTCGCGTTCACGGGCTGCCAGGATATCAGCTATTCTAAGCTCTCCGCCAACTATCATTTTGGCAAGGCCAACAGCTTCTTCCGCGAGAACCAGTACCGGAAGGCCATCACTGAATACGAGGCCACGCTCAAGTACAATCCCAATATGACCCAGGCGTACCGGTTCCTGGGCGAGAGCTACAAACAGCTCTACAAGCCCGGCGTCGACACGCCTCTCAACAAGGAGCTCGAGAAGAAGACCCTGGATGCCCTGACCAAGGCCCTCGAGATCGAGCCCAACAACAAGGACATCATCTACTCCCTCGGCGACATGTACGACAAGCTCCGGAATTTCGACCTAGCCGAGAAGCTCTACCTCCGCATCATCGAGCTCCAGCCCGAGAACATGAGCAACTACTACGTCGTGGCCGAGTTCTACAAGCGCTATTCCGCCGATAAACCAGAGGTCGCGAAGAAGGCCGAATCCATGTATCTGCGCCGGATCGAGACCGATCCGGACAACCCCCAGGGCTACGCCTACATGGCGTCCTACCTGGAACAGGTCGCGGGAGGCCCTGAGGAGCTGCTGAAGTCTTTCGAAAAGGCCGGCGAGTTCTTACAGAAGAGGATCAGCCTTCAGCCCGATTCAGCCGAGGCCTGGCTGGCCCTGGGGGTCAACCAGTGGTCGAGGTCCTTCCGCTTTCAGTTCCTGACGGTAGCGGAGAGGATGAAACAGGCCCAGGGGGCCATGGCCTCGATCACCAAGGCCATCGAGCTCGACCCGAACTACCCCGAGCCTTACGCCTGGATGGGCCCTCTCTACAAGGCCGTTCTGGCCAAGCTCGAGCCCGAGAAGGAGGCCCGCTACAACGCCGAGGGCGACCGTTATCTCGAACGGTTCCAGGAGCTTCGCAAGCGGGCCGCCGAGCGCAAGAAGCTCGAGGAAGAGCTGAAGAAGTAGCCCGGCTCTGTTTATCCCTCTCCGTGACGACAACCCGACCTCACCGGGGTGAAAGTTGACTTTTTTCATATTTTTTAGTATTTTAGGTCGTCTTTCTATCTCTCGTTTAAGGTTAGAAGCTCATGAGGACGTTTATTCCAAAAAAGGATGACATCGAACAGAAGTGGTGGCTGGTCAATGCCGACGGCCGGATCCTCGGACGCAT
>JADGNU010000081.1 GCA_017883305.1 Candidatus Aminicenantota bacterium
CAATACGGTATAAAGATAACGGCCGGAGTGGGCGAGACGGTCGCCTCTCCTTCCCGCGAGGGGGGAGAGGAGGAAAGTCCGGACTCCGAAGGGCAGGATGGTCGCTAACAGCGACTCCGGGCGACCGGGGGAAAGTGCCACAGAAAAGACACCGCCCTCCGGGGGGCGCAAGCTCTCCGGGGAGCAAGGGTGAAATGGCGAGGTAAGAGCTCACCGCCCCGGCGGCGACGCCGGGGGCAGGGCAAACCCCATCCGGAGCAAGGCCAAACGAGCCCCATTTTGGGATGGCCCGTCCCAGGGGGCGGGTCGGCCGCTGGATCTCGGGAGCAATCCCGGGACTAGACAAATGACCGTCGTCCGCGCAAGCGGGGACAGGATCCGGCTTACGACCCGCTCCGGCCGTTTCTTCTCATAAGGGAGTAAGCCGTCGATGACGCGTTTCGCATGGTGGAAAGAAGCGTCGCCGGACGCCCGGCGGTCGCTCGTCGCCGCCTCCTTCGGCTGGATGCTCGACTCCTTCGACGTCATGCTCTACGCCATGGTCCTGGCGGCCCTGATGGCCGACCTGGGCATGGCCAAAGCGACAGCGGGACTGCTGGGCTCGCTGACCCTGGCCGCCTCGGCCGTCGGGGGCCTCATGTTCGGCGTCCTGGCCGACCGGTTCGGGCGCCGGAAGGCCCTGATGGCCAGCATCGTGATCTATTCGGTCTTCACGGCGGCGTGCGGCTTCGCCACGGGCGTGGTCATGCTGGCTGTCTTCCGCATCTTCCTGGGGCTCGGGATGGGCGGGGAGTGGGCCAGCGGCGCGTCCCTCGTCTCCGAGACCTGGCCGGCCGAACACCGCGGCAAGGCCCTGGGGATCGTCCAGAGCTCTTGGGCCGTGGGCTATGCCGCGGCGGCAGCCGTTGCCGCGCTCGTCCTGCCCGTCTGGGGTTGGCGCGGGGTCTTCTTCATCGGGGTCCTGCCGGCCTTCTTCACCCTCTGGATCCAGAGAAGAGTCCGGGAGCCCGAGATCTGGCGCGCCGCCCGCGCGGCCGCCCCCAAGGTCCGGGCCGGCTTCGGCGAGATCTTCGGCCGAAAGAGGCTGCGCCTGACCGTCTTCGTCACCCTGATGAATGCCTGCACGATGTTCGCCTGGTGGGGATTCAACCTCTGGCTCCCGGCCTACCTGTCCATGCCGTCTGCGGAGGGCGGGATCGGCCTCGCTCCCCGGACGATGTCCGCGCTGGTCATCTTCATGCAGGCCGGCATGTGGCTCGGCTACATCACCTTCGGGTTCATCAGCGACAGGCTTGGGCGGAAGAGGTCTTATGTAGGTTTCCTCATCGCCGCCGCAGCCTTCATGCTTCTCTATTCGAGGACGAGGGAGCCGCTGATGCTCCTTGTCCTGGGGCCGTTTGTGGCCTTCTTCGGCACCGGCTATTTCACCGGCTTTGGAGCCCTGACCGCGGAGATCTATCCGACGGCCGTCCGGGCCACGGCCCAGGGCATCACATACAACACCGGCCGCATCGTCAGCGCGGCGGCGCCCTTCGTCGTCGGCTCCCTGGCCCAGACGAAGGGGTTCGGATTCTCGTTCTTCGTGATCGCCGCGGCCTTCCTCGCGGCGGCGCTTTTCTGGGCCGGCATTCCCGAGACGGCCGGGAAACAGTTGGATTAGACGCCTTTAACTAGGAGGTGGTGATGAAAACGACAAAAGCACTCCGGTGGACCCTCGTCTTGGTTCTTCTTTTCGCACCGGGCTTGACGTTTCCCGAGGATCCCCAAGCCGGCATCGTCCCCGATGGGTTCCTCGGCGTCCCCTGGGGCGCCAACACGGACCAGGTCATCAAGGCGATGAAGGAGCGCGGCTATCGGCAACTCAAAGGCGCCGAATCAGGCCAGTTGGTCTTTAAGGGGGCTTTCGCCGGGGAGCCCTGCCAGCTGACCTTTCGTTTGCTGGCTAACGCCTTCTACAGCGCCTCGGCCAACTATTGCGCGCGCTCCGGCCATCCTATCGCGCCGCAACAGACATTCCTGCGGATCGTCCAGGACCTGAGCGATAAATACGGCCCGCCCACGAGCCGAAGATCCGATAAGATCAAAACAAATGACGGGAAAGAGCACCCTCAGGAAGTGGCCGTGTGGGATCTTACTGACGGCAAGACATCAGACAAGTACGGCCTATCGGTCGATTTCGGGGTGACCTGGTTTGCCGACGATACGGGGGACCAATATGTGGTCAATGTCTATTATCGGGCCGATAGCCTTGGCCAGAGGCTCAAAAAGAAGGAATATTGACAATATCTTGCGTTTGAGGCTGCCAGGCGCCGCCTACTTTTTTGTAACGGGTCGTCGCCGTTTTGACAAACGCGCGGCCTTCCCACGCATATCGATCAAAACATATGTCAGGCGGGTCGATGATGATCCTGTCATAGGAATTCCTCTCGCCTCTTATCCGTTTGGAGATCGCCGTGCCCGCTTGGGCGACGATGATCGATCGCTTGACCGTGATATCGTGACTTTGGAGATCTCCCATGTAGCCTCGGTGATAATGTCCGGCCAGCAGCAGATCGAGGCCGCAGGGCTCGAGCGCTTCGGCCGCCAGGCCACCCCGTCCCACCAAGGCTGCGTAAGGATTATCCAGGGGAGGCAGGAAGGGGTGATGGGTGACAAGCACTTTGAAGAGATGGCTTCCGGCCGAGCACAATCGGTCGGCCAGCATTTTGATTTGAGCCGCCGAGATTCTGCCGTTTTTAAAAGTCGCCGACCGCGCCGTATTGGCTCCGAGGACGATCAGCTCGTCATCTTCAAAGACGGGGTTCAGGTCGGCTGTGATGTAGTGCCTGTACCGGCGCAGCGGCGTAAGGGTGCGCCGAATGACGTCGTAGAGGGGAATGTCGTGGTTTCCCGGCACCACCAGACAGGGCGCCATGATCTTCCGGATGAATGCGCCTGCGGCTTCGAATTGCCTCTTCCGAGCGCGTTGGGTCAGATCGCCGCTGATGACGACCACGCTCGGATCGATCCCGTTGAGATCCTCCAACAATCTCTCTGCGATCCGTTCGTCCTCCATCCCAAAATGGAGGTCCGAAATGTGCGCGATCATCCTCATGGCGTTGCAGTCTCCGGCGCGAAGACGCGCAAGGCCTTGGGCCGGATCCGGTAATTGAGAGGGGTCTGGAGCGTCATGAGCTGACCGTCCGCGCTCACCGTGATGCGCCTGCGCCGCGTTTGGACTTGAACCTCTTTGGAGAGTATGAAGGTAAAATCCTTTTCCTGTTTGATGCCGAGGAAGCCCATCAGCAGAATTCTTAGTAGAGCGAGCCGGCCGGCGTGTTTCAAAAGATAGGTGCAAAGCTCTCCGCGTTCCAAAGACGGGCGGTCGCCGACGCGCAGGAGCTTCATCTCATAGCGATTGTTGCCGACGAACAGGAACGGTGTCGTGCGCGTCAGACTGCCGTCGGAAGTCTCGAGCTTGAGGGTCACCAGGGGGAATCGCAAGAATACGCGGATCGAGGCCTCCAGCATGGCCGGCCACTTTCCGCGGCCCAGGCGAATGATTTCCTGGTTTCGCCTGAGTACGGCCTTTGGATAAAGCCCGATAGATGAATTGTTGACAAAGATGTGGCCGTTGACTTCTCCGACGTCGATCTCGCGGGTCTTGCCTGCCGCAATCGTGAGGATCGCCTCTTTCAAGTCGAAAGGGATTTTCAAGTCCTTGGCGAGGTGGTTCAACGTGCCAAGCGGGAGAATGCCCAATGGCGTGGACGTGCCGGCCAGCACCCCGGCTACCGTGCCTATGGTGCCGTCCCCGCCCGCTGCGACAACAGCGTCGAAATGGGACATTTCGACCTGCTCCATAAACGCGCTGAAGTCGGGGATTTCGGGGGATTTGACCTGGGCATCGATACCTACGGCCCGGAATGCCGCAGTGATCTCTTCCACTCTGCTTTCTCCCTCACGGGAAGGGCCTTTGCCCGAAAGGGAATTGAGGATGACCAGGATCTTCATCGTTCGTCGAGAAAAGGCCCGAATCCTCGCCTCATTCATGGCCGGCAGCCCCTGGCTTGGACAGCTCAGTCGGCCATTCGCTAGAGCCGTCTTCGCGAGTGCAGACGGGTTGTCTCCATGACAACGAAAAAGACTGCGGCCGTTGCCCGCGCGCGCACCCCCGGCGAAAGGGCTAAAGCACCTACCGTCTTCGTTTCCAATAGTAGCCGCCCCCGCCGAATAGGAGGACCAGAACGATGATGATGATGATGAGTGTCACGGTCGTCTCCTTCCTTGTCGACTATCCCTATCTTTTCGGATTCTTCCGGATCCCCTGGTCGTCGTCAGTTCACGGCTTTTTTGACCGTACGCTTCACATCCTTGATAACGCCCTTGACCCCGCCCCTGAGCTCATCCCTCTCGCCCTCTCGCTTGAGTTTCCTGTTGCCGGTCAAATCCCCGACCGCCTGTTTGATCTTGCCTTTGCTCTTGTCGATGATTTCGCCCATTATTCACTCCCGTAATTAAGATGAAAAGGACTCACCGCAACGTCTCGCCTTTTTACTCGATGATCATTCGGTTGTCGATCTTTTTAACGCCGTGGATATCTTCAATGCGTTTGGTCACCAATTCCTTTTCCGCAGCGTTCTTGGCCTTGCCGCTCACTGTGACCACGCCTTTATCGACAGAAATATCGGCTCTAAAAACGTTCGTGCCGCGGTGGAAAAGCAGCGCCAATTTGATCTGCGACTTTATGGATGCGTCATCGATAAATTCCCCGACCGACCGGCGATCCCCATGGGGCGTCTTGGCCACGGTCATCTCATTGTCGACAGCCTTCACCCCTTCGATATCTTTGACATATTCGGTTGCGAGCCCTTTTTCGGCGCGGCTATCGGCTTCACCGCGCAGAGTCACCCGGCCGTCTTCGACAGTAACCTCGGTAACGGCACCGTCCAGATTGCGATGCAGCCTGAGCATGGTTTTGACTTTCATGTGGATCCATGCATCCGAGTTCTTTTCCGGAATTCCCCCCTTGACCTCCAGCTTGTTGTCGACGCTCTTCACTCCAGGGAGATCGGCAACCGTATCAGCTGCCAACGATAAATGGGATTCCTCTGAAACGGTCCCTGTCAGGGTGACGACCCCGTCCTGGGAATGAATCTGAATATCATCGCCTTGGAGATAGGTCTTGAAAACATACGATGATTTAAAGTTCGATTCGATGCGTCTGTCGACGTCTTGAGCGCCCAGAGAAACGGTCATCATCAACAGCACCAATGCTCCCGAAATCAACGTTTCCCGATATCCTCTCTTCATTTCGACTCCTCCTTTTGGCTGATCATGCTAGCGTTTCTGACGCTAAAGGGCTCTGCGGCCCTGCAACAATCGTATGATCAGAACGACCACGGCGATGACCAGAAGAAGGTGGATCAGGCCGCTGCTGATGTGGAAGGCAAAAAATCCCAAAGCCCACAGGATGACCAAGACGATAATGATTGTCTCGAGCATGCCAACCTCCATTCTTTTCTTTAATTAGCCCTCGCTGCCCTGCTTCCAGCCCTTATCGGACGGCAAGACAGAGCCTAGAGCAGCCACTTATCGTATAGCAGTTTTCATGCCAGGATATCTCCGTATGATCAGAATGACTGGAAATTGCTTTCCTCTCTAGGAAATGGCGGAATTCCGGGAGACCGGCGATTTGAAGCCTCCGATTAGATAGACGAAGCCGCTATCCTGACTCAGAAACAATTCTGTTAAACAGCACGATTCCCATTTAAGCGGACACTATTTACCCATGGGCAGGGCTCTGACTCGAAGAAGCGGCGCTTGAATGAGCTGCGCGGTCGAGGCTAGAAGGGGACGGAAAAGGCCCGGCGGATCAGAGTCAGAAGATTCCCAGGCCATAGCCCGAGCTGGGCGACCCCGAAGAGGCACAGAAAGATGACCAGGTAGAGGGCCGGGTTATCGCGGTCGATGGCGGGTTCAGTTTCGGCGTCCTGCATGTACATCGCGACGATGATCTTCAGGTAATAGGCGGCCGCAATGAGGCTGGCCAGGACGGCCGCCACGGCCAGGAGCGTGTGCCCCTTCGCGACTGCGGCGCTGAAGATATAGAATTTTCCCAGGAAACCGGCCGTGGGGGGGATGCCGGCCAGCGACAAGAGAAAAACAGCCAGGCTCGCGGCGAGCCAGGGATGCCTGCGCCCCAAGCCGGCAAGGTCGGCGAGCGACGTTCGCTCCTCGTTTTTCCCAGATAACGCTGCCAGGACACCGAACGCCCCTGCGTTCATGAACGTGTAGGCGATGATATAGAAGACGAGGCCGGGCCCGTCGCCTGAGACGACCGCGACAAGGAGATAGCCCGAATGGGCGATGGCCGAATAGGCCAGGAGCCGCTTGACATCCTTCTGCCTCAAGGCGGCCAGATTCCCCACGAACATGGTCAGGACGGCGGCGACCGCCACGGCCTGCATGAGAAGCGTTGCCGACCCGCTGCGGCCCGGGAGGGGGGCCAGGACGCGGAAAAGAACGACCAGCCCCGCGGCCTTGGGCGCGATCGTCAGGAAGGCGGTGACTGGAGTCGGAGCGCCTTGATAGACGTCCGGCGCCCACATGTGGAAGGGGACGATGGCGATCTTGAAGAAGAGAGCGGCCACGATGAGGCCTAATCCGAACACCGAGGCAAGGGCCGGGGATCCAGCCGGGCCGCCGGGGCCCGAAAGGCTGGCGGCGAGGCTCAGATCGCCGGTGGTCCCGAAAAGCATGGCCAGGCCGAAGACGAAAAAGGCGCCGGCAAAGCTGCCCATGAGGAAGTATTTCGCTGCCGCTTCGGAGGAGGCCCGGTCGTTCCGCCTGATGCCGGTGAGCGCGTAGGAGGCGACTGAGAGGACCTCGAGCCCGAGGAAGACGACAAGCCAGTCCGTCGACGAGACCATGATCATCAAGCCCGACACGGCCAGGAGCAGCAACCCGCAGAGCTGGCCGAGGTTGATGTCCCGGCGCGGGGCGTACTCGAGGCTCATCAGCAGGACAAATGTGGCGATCAGAACGAAGACGGCCATAAGAAGGAGAGCGAGCGGATCGAGGGCCAGCCGCCCGTCAAAATAGGCCAGCTCGAGCCCCCAGGAACGGACGACGAGGAACCCGGTGATGAAGAGGGAAATGATGGCCGCGGTCGCGGACACCTCGTTGTCCTTGCGCTTCAGGAACGCTTCAAAAAGAAGGGTCGCGAGCGCGCCGGCGACCACGGAGACGAGGGGAGCCAGGGCCATGGCGGACATGCTAGCGCTCCGGCTCCGTCACGGCCGCCGCCTCGACGGCGGTCGGCAAGGAGATGGCCAGGGTTGACGCGACGGCGGGCTTGGCCTTCGCGGCATCGAGGTAATGGGAGACGGAGGCGTCCATCTTTCTCAGGATCGCCCCCGGGAAGAGTCCCATGAAGACCATGAGGACGATGATCGGGATGAGGACCGCGAGCTCGCGCCGGTCGAGATCGTGCAGCCTGGTATCCTGCGGGTCCTTGAACGGGCCGTGCATGACCCGCCGGTAGAGCCAGAGGAGATAGGCGGCCGACAGGATGACGGTCGAAACGCCGAGGGCGGCCAGGATCTTGTTCGATTCGAAGATGCCGAAGAAGCACAGGATCTCCCCGACGAAGCCGTTGAGCCCGGGCAGGCCGGCCGACGACAGCATCGAGACCAGGAACAGCCCGGCAAAGACGGGCATGCGGGCCGCCGTGCCGCCATAGTCCTTGATGAGCCGGGTGTGGGTCCTCTCATAGAGGATGCCGACGCAGAGGAACAGGGCCCCCGTGCTCAGGCCGTGGTTGAGCATCTGGTAAAGAGCGCCCTCGGTCGCCTCGAAATTGAGCGAGAAGATGGCCAGACAGATGAGTCCCATGTGGCTGACGCTCGAATAGGCCACCAGGGACTTCATATCCTTCTGGACAAGGGCCATCAGGCCGCCGTAGATGATGCCGATGACAGCCAGGATCGATAGGGCCGGCGCGAAGGTGACCGCCGCCTGGGGAAAGAGAGGGATGCCGAGCCGCACGAAGCCGTATGCACCCATCTTCAACAGGACCGCAGCCAGGAGGACGGAGCCGGCCGTGGGCGCTTCGACGTGGGCATCGGGGAGCCAGGTGTGGAGCGGGAAGAGGGGCACCTTGATGGCGAAGGCCAGGCCGAAAGCGAGGAAGAGCCAAGTTTGCAGGCCCGGCGCGAACGATGTCGCGGCCAGGTCGGCGATCGTCAGGGAGTAGCTTCCCGTGGCCCGGAAATAGGCGGCGTGGAGGACGAAGATCGCGGCAAGCATGAGCAGGCTGCCGAACATGGTGAAGAGGACGAACTTCATCGTCGCGTAGATGCGCCGGCGCCCGCCCCAGATGCCGATCAGGAAGTACATCGGGATGAGCATGGCCTCCCAGAAGACGTAAAAGAGGAACAGGTTCAGCGAGACGAAGACTCCGATCATGCCGGTCTCGAGCACGAGCATAAAGATCGAGAACTCCTTGACCCTGTCGCCGATGGCCCGCCAGGAAGAAAGAAGAGCCAGGGGGGTCAGGAAGGCGGCAAGAAGGACGAGGAACAAGCTGATGCCGTCGACGCCGACGTGATAGTCGAGGCCGCGCCCGAGCCAGGAGGCCCGTTCGACGAATTCGGGAAGCCCCGACGCGCCACTGAAGCCAAAATATAGCGCGATCGAAAGGACGAAGGTCAGAAGCGAGACGGCCAGGGCGACCGTCCGCACGGCCTTGACCGACCCGTTCCGGACAAAGACGAGGAGGATCGCTCCGGCGAGCGGCAGGAACGTGACCAGGGAGACGAGGGGGATGCCGGCGACGAGAGCGTTCATATCAGCAGGAACCCCAGGAAGAGGATCGCCCCCAGGAGGAAAGCCAGGGCGTAATCGCGGAGCAGGCCGCTTTGGAGGACGTTCAGGCCCTTGCCGGCCAGGCCGGCAGCGGACGCGGACCCGTTGAGAACTCCATCGATGACCTTGAGGTCGAAATGCCGATAAGTCCAATCGGCGCCGCGGACGAGAGGCCGGACCACGACGGCTTCATAGGCCTCGTCCACATGGTATTTGCCGAGAAGCAGGCGATAGAGTCCGGGGAATCGATGGGCCAAGTTCCCAGGAATCTGCGGGGATCTCCGATAGAACATGAAGGCCAACCAGATGCCCAGCAGGGCTGAGAGTGTGGCCGCCAAGATGAGCAATGCTTCCGTCGATACCGCAAGGCGATGCGGCGCCCCGCCGAGGACACCCTCAAGGAAACGGCCGAAGACGTTGGCCCGCTCGCCGAAAAAGACCGGCAGTCCGATAAACCCCGCCAAGGCCGAAAAGATGGCCAGGATGACCAGCGGCACGGTCATTGTCCTGGGCGGCTCGTGAACATGAACGCCGGGCGCGAGGGATGAGCGTTCCTCGCCATAGAAGGTCATGTAGATCAGCCGGAACATGTAGAAGGCCGTCAGGATGGCCCCGGCCAGGCCAAAGGCATAGAGAGCGTAATGACCGCCGGCGAACGCGCTTGTCAGGATGGCGTCCTTCGAGAAGAATCCGGATAGGAATGGGACCCCGGAGATCGCCAGGGCGCCCACGAGGAACACGGGGAAGGTCACGGGGAGCTTCTTCCTGAGCCCGCCCATGCGCCGCATGTCCTGCTCGCCTCCAAGGGCGTTGATGACGCTTCCCGCGGCGAGAAAGAGCAGGCTCTTGAAAAAGGCGTGGGTCACCAGGTGGAACATCCCGGCGGCGTAAGCTCCGACGCCGCAGCCGATGAACATGTAGCCGATCTGCGAGATCGTAGAATAGGCCAGGACCCGTTTGATGTCGTTCTGGACGAGGGCGATGGTCGCCGCGAAAATCGCCGTGATCGCGCCCACCCAGGCGACAACCGAAGAGGCCGTGGCGGAGGCGGCGTACAGCCCACTCAGGCGGCAGACCATATAGACGCCGGCCGTGACCATGGTCGCGGCGTGGATCAGGGCCGAGACGGGGGTCGGGCCCTCCATCGCGTCCGGGAGCCAGACGTAAAGGGGGATCTGGGCGGATTTCCCGGTGGCGCCCACGAAGAGGAGGATGGCGATCAAGGTGACGAGGGTGGGCGAGAGGACCCCCGCGCCGGGCGCCGCATTGATGGCGCCGATATCGGCCCGGCCGACGGTCGCCAGCAGGAACAGGATGGCGATGATGAAGGCCGCGTCACCGATCCTGTTGACGACGAAGGCCTTCATGCCGGCCTTTGACGCGGCCGGACGGTCGAACCAGAAGCCGATCAGAAGATACGAGCAGAGCCCGACCCCTTCCCAGCCGACGAACATCAGGACGATGTCTGAGGCCATGACGAGGACGAGCATGAAGAAGGTGAACAGGTTGAGAAAGGCGAAATACCGGGAGAAGCTCTTGTCATCGGCCATGTACCCGGCGGAATAGACGTGGATGAGGAAGCCGACGCCGGTGACGACGAGGGCCATGACCGCCGAGAGCTGGCCG
>JADGNU010000082.1 GCA_017883305.1 Candidatus Aminicenantota bacterium
TCAAGTCCGTGGACGAGGTCATCCGCATCCTGGCGGGGTGCGCCGGCGGCGACGGGAACCTGCTCCTCAATGTCGGGCCGATGCCGGACGGCCGCATCGAGCCGCGCCAGGTCGACGTCCTCAAAGGCGTCGGAGCCTGGCTGGACCGGAACGGCGCCAGCATCTACGGCACGCGGGGCGGACCTTTCAAACCCGGCCGATACGGCGCTTCGACGCGGCGGGACAACCTCATTTATCTTCACGTCTTCGCTTGGGACGGTCCATCACTCAAGCTGCCGGGGATCTCGTCGAAAGTCGTCGCCAGCCGCCTCCTCGGCGGCGGCCGGGTTTCGGTGCGGCAGACTGAGAACGGCCTCGACATCTCCGTCCCGGCAGGGGACCGGCATCCCGCGGATACGGTCGTCGTCCTCGAGCTCGATGGCCCGGCGGCCCGCCTACCGGCCATGGACGTGCCGGGACAGGCCTTGAAATAGCCCGAATCAGGTCAAAAACGGGCCCATGCAGTCTGGCAACTCCAACCGCATGAGCTACTTAGGAAGAAATAAAAAGATTGATTGTTGTCCTAATATCTGATATATTACATATCAGCATAAAGCTAAGTTAACTGGTAACAACAATAGACCATGACGGGCCGGATTTTCGATATCAAGCGCTACTCGATCCATGACGGGCCGGGCATCCGGACGACCATATTCCTCAAGGGGTGCGGTCTGCATTGTCTCTGGTGTCACAACCCCGAGAGCATCGATCCCGGCCCCGAGCTCATGCACTGGCCGGCGCGTTGCACGCGCTGCTACGCTTGTGTCAAAGCCTGCCCGGTCCCGGCCCTGTCCAAGGACCAGTCCGGTGCCGTCGTCATCGACCGCGCACGATGCGATCTCTGCGGCAAGTGCGCCGACGCCTGCCTCTATGACGCCATGCAGATCGTCGGCCGCGAGATGACCGTCGAGGACGTCCTGGCCGAGGTCGAAAAGGACCGGATCTTCTACGAGCAGTCCGGCGGCGGGGTCACCCTCTCGGGCGGCGACCCGCTCGTCCAAGCCGATTTCGCCGCGGCCCTGCTCGACGCCTGCCGCTCACGGGGCATTCGCACGGCCTTGGACACGGCCGGCCGGTCGTCGAACGGTGTTCTCGACCGGTTGGCGGCCAAGGCGGATCTCGTCCTTTATGATATCAAGTGCCTGGACGAGGCCCGGCACCGGGAATTCACCGGCGTGTCGAACGCCCCGATACTCGAGAACCTCAAGGCCCTCGTTGCGGCCGGGCGCGAGGTCTGGGTCCGCATCCCACTCGTCCACGGCGTCAACGACGACGAGGACAACATCCGTCAGACGATGGCCCTGCTCCTTTCCCTCGAGACCGTCCGGCAGGTCGGTCTCCTGCCTTACCATTCCGGCGGCCTCGACAAGGCCCGCAGGATCGGCCAAGAATCACAATTCCGGAAGTTCGAAAGCCCTTCCGAAGAGCGCATTGCCGCGATCGAGGCCGCGTTCCGGGAAGCCGGCTTCGACGTCCGGCGCGGAGGATAGAGATGAACGAACGCATCACTAAGCTCAGGGAGCAGACGCTCGCGGCCAAGCCGACGATCAGCGCCGAGCGGGCCCGTCTCATCACCGAGTTCTACAAACGTCCGGAGACGCGCGACCTGTCGCTGCCGATGCAGCATGCGCAAGCCTTCAAGCACATCATGGAGTCGAAGACGATCGTCTTCAACGACGGCGAGCTCATCGTCGGCGAGCGCGGTCCGGCGCCCAAGGCGACCCCGACCTACCCCGAAGTCTGCATCCATTCCCTCCAGGACCTGCGGTACCTCAACGACCGGAAGAAGACCGCCTTCGCCTCCGACGACGAGACCCGCCGCGTCTATGCCGAAGAGATCATCCCCTTCTGGAAAGGCCGCTCCCAGCGCGACCGCATCTTCTCCGAGATGACCAAGGAATGGATCGACGCCTACGAAGCCGGCGTCTTCACCGAATTCATGGAACAGCGCGCCCCGGGTCATACGGTCCTTGACGGCAAGATCTACAAAAAGGGCCTGCTCGACTTCAAGAAGGACATCGAGGCGGCGCTGGCCGGACTCGATTTCAAGAACGATCCGGCGGCCTACGACAAGCAGGAAGAGCTCAAGGCCATGGCCGTAAGCGTTGACGCCGTGGTCGCGTTCGCCCACCGGCACGCCGAGAAGGCGCGCGAGCTGGCGAAAGGGGAGAAGGACCTGGCCCGCAAGAAAGAGCTCGAGCGGATCGCCGAGGTCTGCGATCGGGTCCCGGCCCACGCGCCGCGCGATTTCTGGGAGGCCCTCCAGGCCTACTGGTTCGTCCATCTCGGCGTCATCACCGAATACAACACCTGGGATTCCTACAATCCCGGCCGGCTCGACCAGCATCTCTGGCCGTTCTACGAGAAGGGGCTGGCCGACGGCACCCTGACGAAGGAATCGGCCCGCGAGCTCCTCGAGGCCTTCTGGGTCAAATTCAACAACCAGCCCGCCCCGCCCAAGGTCGGCGTCACGGCCGAAGAGAGCGGCACTTACACCGATTTCGCCCTGATCAACGTCGGCGGCTTGAAGGAGGACGGGACGGACGGCGTCAACGAGCTGAGCTACCTCATCCTGGACGTCATCGAGGAGATGCGCATTCTTCAGCCGAGCTCGATGGTCCAGATCAGCGCCAAGGGGCCCGACGCGTTCCTGCTCCGGGCCCTCAAGATCGTCAAGACCGGCTTCGGCCAGCCCTCGATCTTCAACACCGACGCCATCGTCCAGGAGCTCGTCCGCCAAGGCAAGAGCGTCGCCGACGCCCGCAACGGCGGGTGCAGCGGCTGCGTCGAGGCCGGCGCGTTCGGAAAAGAAGCCTACATCCTGACCGGGTACTTCAACCTGCCCAAGGTCTTCGAGATCGCTTTAAACAACGGTATCGACCCTCGGACAGGGAAGACCATCGGACTCGAGACGGGCGATCCGGCGGCCTTCAAGACCTTCGACCAGCTTTTCGAGGCTTTCCGGAAGCAGATCCGTCACTTCGTCGACATCAAAGTTCGCGGCAGCAACGTCATCGAGAGGCTATACGCGACTTACCTCCCGGCGCCGTTCCTGTCGGTCCTCGTCGACGACTGCGTCAAGAACGGCAAGGACTACCATGGCGGCGGCGCCCGCTACAACTCGAACTACATCCAGGGCGTCGGCGTGGGCACGATCACCGATATCCTCAGCGCCATCCGCTATAACGTCTACGACAACGCCCACTTCACGATGACCGAGCTTCTTGCCGCCCTCAAGAGCAATTTCAGCGGGTACGAAACTCTCCGCCAGCGCGTCCTCAACCGGACGCCGAAGTTCGGGAACGACGACGACTACGCCGACAGCCTGATGACGCGTGTCTTCGAAGCCTATTTCGAGGCGGTCGACGGCCGGCCGACGCCGCGCGGCGGGTCGTACCGGATCAACCTCCTGCCGACGACGGCCCACATCTATTTCGGCAAGATGACCGGCGCGACGGCGGACGGGAGGCTCGCGGGCGACGCCGTCTCGGAAGGCGTGTCACCGGTCCAGGGCGCCGACCGCAAGGGCCCGACGGCGGTCATCAAGTCGCTCGGCAAGATGGACCACATCCGGACGGGAGGCACGCTCCTCAACCAGAAGTTCACGCCGCAGCTGCTCGCCGACGACACGGGGATGAAAGGGCTTAAGGACCTGGTCAGGTCCTATTTCCGGCTGATGGGCCACCACATCCAGTTCAACGTGGTGACGGCCGATCTTTTGCGCACGGCCCAGGCCCATCCGGAGAAATACCGCGACCTTATCGTCCGCGTCGCCGGATACAGCGACTACTTCGTCGACTGCAGCACGGAACTCCAGAACGAGATCATCCACCGGACCGAGCACCAGGAGCTCTAAGATCGAAATTCCTCTCTCCGGCTTTGCTCGGGAATCGCCTCTAGCTCCCCGGCCCCCCGGGAACCAGTCGTCCGGTTCCCCCCGCTCCGCGGGTCCCCCCTTCACGGACGGGGATCTTCGAGGCGAATTCCCTCGCCGCCTTGAGAGGATTTCGTTGGGATGAAATCATGATCTTATTTTTTTAGGTGTGCGTCGAGACTGATCTTCGTCGCGGCCAGGGCCTTGGACACCGGGCAGCCCACTTTGGCCGCTTCCGCCGCCTTCAGGAAATCCGCTTCCGTGGCGCCCGGGACATCGGCCGTCGTGTGCAGGGCGATCGACGTGATCGTAAAGCCCGGGCCGTCCGGCTCGATGTCGACGTCGGCCGTGGTCTCGATCTTTCGCGGCGGCGTCTTCTGCGCGCTCAACGCCATGGCCAGGGCCATCGAGAAACAGCCGGCGTGGGCCGCCCCGAGGAGCTCATCGGGGTTCGTCCCCGGACCGCTCTCGAAGCGTGAAGCCGCGGAATAGGGGGCCTCGAAAAGGCCGCTTCCCAGCTTGACGGACCCCTTCCCTTCGCGGAACGAACCCTCCCAGACGGCGAATCCTTTGCGGATAGGCATGTTCATCACCTCTGCGAGCCCCTCACGCAATTTATGTGCCAACTGCCTGGGGAGAACGTTATGGGGGCCGGCCTGAATGGCTGCGCGCGCGCGGCTACCCCGGCCGTCCATCCGTCCGGGACTCCGTCCCGCCCGGCAAGACCAGGGAATGACCCTTAAACGGGGCCCGGCTCCCCGCCGTCCTGCCCTTCTCGAGAGAAAGCTCCTCCCGCGGCGAGTGGCACGAAACTTGCCAATTAGAGTAGTGGCGGTGATGTCATTGCCAGTTTTTCATCGTCCTTTGAGGAGAGTATCATGAAATTACGGCGATTCATCTTGCTGGCCGTGCTGATCACCGGCGTCAACATCCTGCTTATTCAAGCTCTGCCATCCCTCATCTCCCATCAGGAAATTTCCGCCCAAGAAAAGCAGATGATGGAGCAGATGATGAAGTACGGTGCACCCGGCCAGGGCCACGAGTTCCTGAAGAAGTTCGTCGGAGACTGGGACGTGGCCATTTCGGCCTGGCCGGCGCCCGGCGCCCCGGCCCAGATGAGCAAAGGGACGATGAAAAATCAGCTTATCTTCGACGGCCGTTACGTCAAATGCGATTTCGAGGGGATGATGGGCGGGATGACCTTCAAGGGCCTCGAGGTCATCGGCTACGATCTGTTCAAGAAGATGTACACGACGTTCTGGGTCGATAGCATGAGCACCGCCTTCCTGACGACGAGCGGGAAGCTCGACATGGCCGGCAACGTCCTGACGGAGACCGGCACTTCTCCCGATCCCATGACGGACGGGAAGACGATGCAGAAGTACAAGAATGTGACCACCTTCATGGCCGACGGGAAATATAAGTTCGAGATGTACATGATCACGCCCGACGGCAAGGAATCGAAGAACATCGAATTGGTCTGCACGCGCAAAATGTGAGGTCCTTCACGTCAGCCTAGCTTTCCTCGCTTTCTCTATACAGCCTCTGGGGAATGTTGTATATAACAAGCACCCGGACGACCCCCGGAGATGATATTATCGATCAACGAAAAGCCCCCTCCTTCGCGGATCTCCTTCAAGAGCCGACCTGTCTCGTTGGGATCGGCAATTCGATGCGACGCGACGACGGGGTCGGCCCCTGGATTGTCGGGGCCGTCCAGGCCGCGGCGTCGGGAACGAATCTCCGCATAATCGACGCCCAGGACGTCCCCGAGAACTTCGTCCATGTCATCGCCCGAGCGGACTGCCGGAACGTCGTCTTCGTCGACGCCGTGGCGGCCGAAGGGACGCCTGGATTGATCCTCTTCGGCTCCTTGGCCGACTTCGCCGAAGCCGGGAGCTTTTCGACCCACAAGCTCGCCCTCTCGTTCAGCGGCAGGTTTCTCGAAGCCGCGGGGAAGAGGGTTTTCCTGCTTGGCATCGTCCCGGCCGACCTCGAATTTGGTGTCGGGCTCACGGCCGAAGTCGAGCGGGCCGCGGCCTCGCTCAGGGACCTCATCCTTCGCGCGACCACGGGGACTCCGCATTGACGCGAGCCGTCCTCCCGTAGGATATTAACCTTGGGGACCGCATCGACCACCCCGAAGGAGAGGGCGATGGCCAAAGAAGTCCATGCGGACGTCGTTTTCAAGGCCGGGATGAGGTTCGACGGGATCTCTGGCCGGGCGGGAAAGTCCGTGGCCGTCGACTTCGCCCCCGAGGGCGAAGACATCGACGGCTTCACACCGCTGGAGCTGCTGCTCGCGAGCCTGGCCTCGTGCAGCGGCCAGGTCGTCGTCGGGCTCCTCAAGCGGATGGGCCTGGAGGTCAAGGACCTGCTCGTCCATGCCCGGGCGACCAAGAAAGAGATCCACCCGACCGTGCTGACGTCGATCGAGCTCGAGTTCGAGTTCCGCGGCGGAACGCTCGACGGGGTCTCGATCGAGAAAGCCCTGGCCCTGTCGGAGGAGCGCTTTTGCCCCGTCTGGGCCATGGTCAAGGCGGCAACGCCGATCAAGGCGACCTACCGGCTTATCGCCGGTTGAAATCGGACAATTCGGAATTACTTGGTCTTGATCATCCCGGACTTGTAGGCGTACCAACCGGCCGCGCCGATCGCGCCGCCGATGCCGCCTTCCACCAAGGTCCGGATGACGGCGCCGAAGCCCCAGCCATAGGCCAAGCCGGCCAAGCCGGAATAGCGGATGCTGATGGCGATCCAGCAAACGACGGCGTAGACCAGACCGACGACCGCGCCCAAAATGGCCCCGTTGATGGCGACTTCGAGGACCGATGGCTTGGCCCCCGATTTCAAGACCAGATTCACATACCAATAACCGGCGAAGGCGGCGATGGCCCAGAAGAGAATTCCCATGAGGCCGCCGAGGAAGCCCAGCAGCCACAACGCGCCGCCGATGGCCGCCGCGAGGACCGGGATCCTCCCGGCCTTCATCAGGTTCGTCTTGTCGACCTTGAATTGCGTCTGTCCTTCTGTCATGGCCCTCTCCTTTTCTGTTCAGATGCCCCATATTAGCCACAAGTGCCGCTGGAAATCAAATCCTTTCCTTTGCGTCGGGACGGGAAGCCGCCTAGAATGGTCCGAAAGGAGGCCCCCATGCGCACCAAGGCCCCGATCCTCGGATTGGCCATTCTGCTCGCGGCATTCGTCGCCTGCGAGCGGGAGGACGAAGCGAAAGGGGAGGAACACGCCATGCTCAACGTCCATGTCGTCAAAACCCCGACCTGGATGGACACCCTGACAGGCTATCTGCCGGCCCTCGGGCACCGCAACTGGATCGTCGTCGCCGACTCGGCCTTCCCGCTCCAGATCAGCCCGGGGATCGAGACGATCGTGACCGGAGAAGACCACTTCGCCGTCCTGGAGAGGGTCCTCAAGGCCGTCGACGCGGCCAAGCACATCCGTCCCAAGATCTGGCTCGATAAGGAGCTGGCCTTTGTTGCCGAGGACCTTGCGCCCGGAGCGGACGACGCCCGCCGGCGGCTGGACGAGGCGCTCAAGGGCCGAGGCGCGATGCCCGTCCTGCACGCGGACCTCATCGCCCGGCTCGACCAAGCCGGCAAGACGTTCAAGATCATCATGGTCAAGACGACTCTCGCCGTCCCCTACACGACGGTCTTCCTGGAGCTCGACTGCGGCTATTGGCCCGCCGAAAACGAGGCCATAATGCGAGAGAAGATGAAGTGAAGCGCTTTTCTCTCCGGGAATGGTCCCCTGGTGAACATTCTCCAGGAGGCCTTGGCCCGCGACATGGTCAGCAGGACGAAAGCCCGAGGGCTCAAGCCCCAGGCTATAGATGCGACCTATGAATACTTGAATCAGATCGGGTTCAGAGAGATCTGAAGATCTGAGCGCTGCGGACTTGAGTGGATCCTCCGGTCGTCAGGGCGTGACAATGGCCTTGAGGACGCCGTCGCGGCGCGCGGCCGCGATCTCATAAGCCTCGCGGGCCTGATCGAGCGGGAAGAAATGTGTAGCTAGAAAATCGGGCTTGATGCGTCCCGCGTGGATCATGCCGACGGCCCGCTCCAGGCACCTGTTCTGGCGGCGGACATTCTGCACCCGGATCTCCTTGCGGCGGACTTTGGAGCTGTCGAACGAGACCCGGGGCTCGAGGGGAATGCCAATGACGACCAGCGTGCCGCCAGGCTTGAGCAGGGCGATGCCCTGATCGAGGGCCGACTGCTCGCCGCAGCTTTCGAAGACGACGTCGAGGCCGGGGGATTCCCGGGCCAGGACTTCGCCGACAATGTCCTCGCGGTCGGGATTTCCCGTCCAATCGGCTCCGGCCTTCGCGGCCGCGGCCAGCCGGGCCTCGATCTTCTCGGTCGCGCAGACAGGGCCGCCCCCATCGGCCTTCAAGGCCATGATGAGACAAAGCCCGATCGGACCGGTCCCGAGGACCCCGGCCGCCTTGCCGCGGACCGACCCGGCGAGGCCGGCCGCGTAGAGGGCGATCGAAAGCGGTTCGGCCAGCGCGCCTTGGACGGCGGTCATCTTCGCCGGCAGGGGCACGCAGTTGCGCTCGGGCGCCAGGACGAACTCGGCCATCCCGCCCGTGAGCTCGCCATAGTGGCCGAGAAAGAGGAGCTTGCGGCAGGTGTGGGGCCGGCCCGTCCGGCATTGATCGCACGTTCCGCAGGAGACCGCGGGTTCGATGACGACCGCATCCCCCGGCTTGACCCGGGTGACTGCCCGGCCGGCCTCGGCGACGATGCCCGCGCACTCGTGTCCGGGGATGAAAGGATAGGACACGGCGTCGCCGCCGACATGACCGGAGAGATAGTAGTGCAGGTCGCTGCCGCAGACGCCGACGGCCTGGCTGCGGATGAGAACGTCGTCGTCCCGGACGATCTTCGGCGACGGGATGTCACGGATCTCGATCGTCCGGACGCCGGTGAGGAAGGCCGCTTTCATAGTGCCCTTATTATAAGGCAGGTCCTCGGATTTCAGAAACAGATGCTCGCGCGGGCCGCGCTTTTGACACAAGGCGGGGCGGGGCGTATATTCCCGGGGTGAACGCAGCCCCGGATTATCGGCCCCCTCGGACCGGAACGATCGTGGGCGGCCGCTTAGAGGAGGACTCCATGAATAGACGCCGGTTCGTTCGCTCGATCGCACTCGTGTTCCTGGCCGCGCTGCTTTCGCTTCAGGCCGTGGCCCAGGAGAAACTTGATCTCCAGATGCTCGACCGCATCCGTACGGAAGGGCTCTCGAATTCGAAGATCACGGATCTCCTCATCTATCTCTGCGACATCTATGGCCCCCGGCTGCCGGACTCTCCGCAATACGTCAAGGCCGGCGAGTGGGTCGTTTCGAAAGCCAAGGAGCTTGGCCTGGTCAACGCCGCCATGGAGACCTACGGCACGTTCGGCCGCAGCTGGGAGCTCCAGAAATACTACGCGGCCATGATCGAACCCCAATACATGCCGATCGTCGGCTATCCGAAAGCCTGGACACCCGGAACGAACGGTGTCCTCCGGGGCCCCGCTCTGCTGCTCACCCCCAAGACTCTCGCCGATCTGGACCAGTACAAGGGCAAGCTCAAGGACGCGATCGTCCTCCTCCAGGGCGAGCAGGACCTGCCGATCTCGTTCGAGCCGGGGGCTTCACGGCTCCTCGATCCCGATCTGCAAAAGCTCACGCTGGCTCCCGAGCCGGGCGGCCGCCGGGCTGGCGCTCCGTCGATGCAGGACATGATCGCCCGCCAGCAGCTCCAGCAGGCGATCAACAAGTTTCTCAAAGCCGAGGGCGCCGGCGTCATCCTCGAGCCCGGCCGCGGCAAGGACGGCACGGTCTTCGTCTCGAGCGGCGGGTCGCGCACGAAGGGGGCGGAAATGCCCGTCCCGGCGATCGCCATCGCGACCGAGCAGTACAATCGGATCGTCCGCATCCTCCAGAAGGAGGTCCCGGTCATTCTCGAGGTTGAGGTCCAGGCCCGATTTACGGCCGACGACCTGCCGGGCACGAATATCGTTGCCGAGCTTCCCGGCGTGGACAAGAAGCTCAAATCGGAGATCGTCATGCTCGGCGGTCATTTCGACACCTGGCACGGCGGCACGGGGGCCACGGACGACGGGGCCGGATGCGCCGTCGCTTTCGAGGCCATGAGGATCCTCAAGACGCTCGGCGTCCAGCCGCGGCGCACGATCCGGATGGCCATGTGGGACGCGGAAGAGCAGGGCTTCGTCGGGTCGCGCGGCTACGTCACCAATCATTTCTTCGATCGGGCCAAGAAGGAAAAGAAGGCGGAATATGACCTGCTCGCGGCCTACTTCAACTTCGACAACGGCAGCGGCAAGATCCGGGGCATCTACGCCCAAAACAACAGCGCCGTCGTCCCGATCTTCGAGGCCTGGCTAGGTCCCGTCAAGGATCTCGGCGCGGCGACCGTGACCCTTCGGAACACGGGCGGGACGGACCACCTGCCCTTCGACGGCGTCGGCCTGCCCGGCTTCCAGTTCATCCAGGACGAGCTCGAATACGA
>JADGNU010000287.1 GCA_017883305.1 Candidatus Aminicenantota bacterium
CCCAGGGCCTCGACGTCGCCCATGGGGAATTGGGTCGTGACCTCGCCCTTGACCGACTGGTAGAGCGGCAGGAACTCGACCAGCGGCTTGGGCGTGATGACGACGCCGGCGGCGTGGATCGAGGGGTGGCGGACCTGGCCCTCGATCTTCTGGGCGATGGCCAGGAGCTGGGCGATCTTGGAGTTGCGGTCGCGGAGGGCCTTGAGCTCGGGCACGGTCTTGAGGGCGTCGGCGATCGTCGCGTCGAGGGCGAAAGGGATCATCTTGGCGATGCGGTCGACCTCGGGCAGGGGCACTTCGAGGACGCGGCCGACGTCGCGTATGGCGCCGCGGGCGGCCATGGTCCCGAAGGTGATGATCTGGCAGACGTTCTCCTGGCCGTACTTCTGGGTCACGTACTCGATCATCTCCTGGCGGCGGCGGGCGCAGAAGTCCATGTCGATATCGGGCAGGCTGATGCGCTCGGGGTTAAGGAAGCGCTCGAACAGCAGGTCGTATTCGAGCGGGTCGATCTCGGTGATCTGGAGCGCGTAGGCGAGGAGGCTGCCGGCCGCCGAGCCGCGGCCCGGCCCGACGGGGATGCCTTTTTCCCGGGCGGCCTTGAGCAGGTCCCAGACGATGAGGAAGTAGCCTTCGAAGCCCATCTTCTTGATGAGCGCGATCTCCCGCTTCATCCGGTCTTCGTATTCGTTCAAGCCGTGCGACGCGGCCCCGTTCACCCCCTCGGCCAGGCGCCGGGCCATGCGCGCTCGGAAACCCTCCCAGGCGACTTCCTCGAAATAGTCACTCAGGGTCTTGCCGGCGGGCGGCGTGAACTGGGGCAGGTTGTAGGTCTTGGTCGGGAAATCGAAGGTGCAGCGGGCGGCGATCTTGCCGGTGTTCTCGATGGCCTCGGGCGTGTCCTTGAAGAGCTCCGTCATCTCGGCCGCCGACTTGAAATAGAACTGGTCGGACGAGAACTTGAGCCGGTCCGGGTCGGAGATCTTGCGGTTCGTCTGGATGCAGACAAGGACGTCCTGGCTTTCGGCGTCCTCGCGCCGGGCGAAATGGATATCGTTCGTGGCGACGAGGGGCAGGTCGAGCTTGCGGGCGATGGCCACGAGCTGGGGGTTGACGGCTTTCTGGTCGGCCAGGCCGTGGTCCATGAGCTCGACGTAGAAGTCCCCGGGCGCGAAGATCGCGGCATATTCCTTGGCCGCGTCTTCGGCCTTTTCGGGGAAGCCGCGGTTGAGCCAGAACGCGATCTCGCCCTTGAGGCAGGCCGACAGGCCGATGAGCCCTTCGCTGTGGGCGGCCAGGAGCTCCTTGTCGATCCTCGGCCGGTAGTAGAAGCCTTCGAGGTAGGCCTGGGTGAGGAGCTTGCAGAGGTTCTTGTAGCCGCGATCGTCTTTGACGAGCAGGATGAGGTGGAAGTGGTGGACGTCGGCGGCGCCGCCCGGCTTCTTGTCGAAGCGGCTCTGCGGGGCGACGTAGCACTCGCAGCCGAGGATGGGCTTGACCCCCTTGGCCTTGGCCGCCTTGAAGAACTGGACCGCGCCGAAGACGTTGCCGTGGTCGGTCATGGCCACGGCGGGCATGTTGGCCTCGTAGGCGGCGTGGACGAGGGACTCGATCCTCAGGCAGCCGTCGAGGACGGAATATTCGGAATGGTTGTGGAGATGAACGAACGTCGGTTCCATGAGCGAAATCTTTTCCTGACCCGGCGGGGCCGCGCGGCGGACCGGCCGGACGAATTCTTCTAGTCTATTCCCATTCGATCGTTCCGGGCGGCTTGGTCGTCACGTCGTAGACGACCCGGTTGACGCCCCGGACCTCGTTGACGATGCGCGTCGACATGCGGGCCATGAGCTTGGCCGGCGCCGGGTACCAGTTGGCCGTCATGCCGTCCGTGCTCTGGACGAGGCGGATGACGACGACCCGGTGGTAGGTTCGCTGGTCGCCCATGACCCCGACGGAGCGGACCGGCAGGAGAACGGCAAAGGCCTGCCACAGCTTCTCATAGAGCCCGGCCTTGTGGACCTCCTGGAGGACGATATCGTCGGCCGCCCTCAAGATCTCCAGGCTTTCGCGGTTGACCTCTCCGATCAGCCGGACGGCCAGGCCGGGTCCCGGGAAGGGGTGCTGACGGATGAACTCCGTGTCGACCCCGAGCTCGAGCGCCAGGGCCCGGACCTCGTCCTTGAAGAGCTCCCGGAGCGGCTCGACGAGCTTGAGCTTCAAGCCCTTCGGCAGCCCGCCCACGTTGTGGTGGGACTTGATGACCGACGACGGCCCTTTGACCGGATTGGACTCGATGACATCGGGGTAGATCGTCCCCTGGGCCAGGAACGCCGCCCCGCCGAGGCGCATGGCCTCTCGCTCGAAGAGGTGGATGAACAGGCGTCCGATGGTCTTGCGCTTCCGCTCCGGCGCGACGATGCCGCGGAGCTTGTCCAGGAAGAGGTCCGAGGCGTCGATGCCGACGACCTTGAGGGCGAACTTTTTCCGGAAGGCCTCCATGAGCGTCTCGTACTGCCCCTTGCGCAGGAGCCCATTGTCGATGAAGATGCAGGTCAGCCGGGAGCCGATGGCCTTGTGGATGATGAGCGAGGTGACGAGCGAATCGACGCCTCCGGAGAGCCCGCAGATGACCTTGCCGTCGCCGACCGTCTTCCGGATCTCCCGGACCTTGCGGGTGACGAACGAGGAGATCGACCAGTCGGCCCTGAGGCCGGCCTGGCTGAAGAGGAAGTTGCTCAGGACCTTGAGCCCTTCCTTAGTGTGGATGACCTCGGGATGGAACTGGACGCCGAAGAACTTCCTGGCCTTATCCTCGATCACGGCGGCCCGGGTGTTGGCCGTGCTCCCAGTCAGGCGGAAGCCCGGCGGGACGCATTCGAGCCGGTCCCCATGGCTCATCCAGACCTGTTGCCGGTCCTTGACCTTATCCAGGAGCCCTGACATATCGAGGACGCGCAGGGCGGCAAAGCCGTACTCGCCCTCCTTGGACGGGATGACCTGGCCGCCGAGGTGGTGGGCCATGAGATGGACGCCGTAGCAGATGCCCAGCATCGGTACGCCGAGCTCGAAGAGACCCTTGTCGGGGTGCGGGGCGCCCTTGCCATAGACGCTCTGCGGCCCGCCCGAGAGGACGAGGGCGGACGGCCCGGCCTTGCGGATCGCGGCGAGCGGAGTCGAGAAGGGCACGATCTCGGAATAGACGCCAAGCTCGCGGATCTTGCGGGCGATGAGCTGGGTGTACTGCGACCCGAAATCGAGGATGAGGACTTTCTGCATAGAAGGATTCTATCAGAGCCGGGAGGACGTTTCAATTTGTGCTAAAATACGCCCGCCTGAGAGGAGAAGACGCACATGGAATGGGAAGATCTGGCCCGGGAATTGAGTCAACAAACGGATTCGAAGATCGTCCT
>JADGNU010000288.1 GCA_017883305.1 Candidatus Aminicenantota bacterium
GTCCTGACCAACGTTCATGGCACCTACACGCTCCTCGACGCCTTGCGCGCCTTCCCGGAGGTTGAGGTCTTCGTCCACATCTCGACCGACGAGGTCTATGGCAGCCGGACGGCGCGGGCCGCCCGCGAGACCGACCCTCTGGCGCCCTCTTCGCCTTATGCGGCGAGCAAGGCGGGCGGGGACCACCTCGCCCGGGCCTACCACGTGACCTACGGCCTGCCGACGGTCGTCCTGCGTCCTTCGAACACGTATGGCCCCGGCCAGTTTCCCGAGAAGCTCATCCCGCTCTTCCTGACGAACGCGCTCGAAGGGAAGCCTGTGCCGATTTTCGGGGACGGCCTGAACGTTCGGGATTGGCTCTATGTCGAGGACCACTGCCGGGCTGTCGAGGCGGCGCTCCTGCGGGCCCGCGGCGGCAGCGTCTATAACGTCGCCGGCGGGTGCGAGCTCGCCAACATTGACGTCGCCCGGCGCATCCTGGCCGCGGTCGACGCGCCTCCCGGTCTCATCCAGTTCGTTCCGGACCGCCCCGGCCACGACCGTCGCTATGCCATGGACTCGAGCCCCATCCGGGCCCTCGGCTGGGAGCCGGCGGTCCTGTTCGCCGAAGGGCTCAAGCGGACCGCGCACTGGTACGCGGCGAATAAAAGCTGGTGGCGGAAGCGAACGCCCTTGCGCTGAGCGCGCCCGCGGGCCGGCTCAGATGTCGAGCTCGAGCTGGGCGTCCTGGGCTTCTTTGCGGTCGGCCTCGATGTCCTCGAGCAGGTCCGGCGTGATATCGCCAGTCGGGTAGATCCCGTCGAAGCAGGCGGCGCAGAAATTTTTGATCTTAGGATTCTCCAGCTGGACCGCCTTCTTCAGGGACGCCAGTGACTGGTAGATGACCTTGTCGGCCCCGATCTTGCGGGCCACGGCGGCCTCGTCGGCGTCCTGGGCGACGAACTCGGTCTTCGTCTGCATGTCGATGCCGTAGACGCAGGGGTGGCGCAGCGGCGGCGAGTATGAGGCGAAATAGACCTTCTTGGCCCCGGCCTCCCGGAGCATCTCGACGATGGCCCTGGAGGTGTTGCCGCGGACGATGCTGTCGTCGACGAGGAGGACGTTCTTGCCCCGGATCTCCGAGGCGATGGGATTGAGCTTCTGGCGGACGGAGCTCTTGCGCTTCTCGTCGCCCGGCATGATGAACGTCCGGCCGATGTAGCGGTTCTTGACCAGGGCTTCGCTGTACTTCAGGTCGAGCTTACGCGCGATTTCGATGGCCGCGTCGCGGGCCGAATCGGGGACTGGCACGACGACGTCGATGGCCAGCTTGCGCCGCCGGATCTCGGTGGCCAGGGACCGGCCCAGGTTGACCCGGCACTTGTAGACGTTGACCTTGTCGATGAACGTGTCGGGGCGGGCGAAGTAGACCCACTCGAAGAGACACGGCGACAGGCAGCCCTTGCGAACGTGCTTCCTGTGGAGGGTCCGCGTCTTGTCGATGAAGATGACCTCGCCGGCCTCGACGTCCTCGATCTCGCCGAAGCTCATGATGTTCAGGCTCACCGATTCCGAGGCGAAGGCATAAGAGGGCAGGAGGCCGTCCCGCCGGACGCCGTAAACGAGCGGTTTGATGCCGAAGGGATCGCGGAAGGCGACGAGCCCCTGGTCGGCGATGTAGGCAACGACGGAGTAACTGCCCCGAACCTTCTTGAAGACGGCCTCGACGGCCCGGTAGATGTGCTCGGGCTCGAGGGCTTTCGTCTTCTCGTGGGCCAGGGATTCGGCGAACAGGTTGAGGATGATCTCAACGTCGCAATCGGAATTCAGAAGCCGGTGCTGGTCCCGGTAGAGCTCGTCGCGGAGCTCGCGGTAGTTGGCCACATTGCCGTTGTGGGCCATGACGATGCCGAAGGGCGAGTTGAGCTGGAAGGGCTGGGCGTCTTCGTCGCCGCCGCCCCCGATCGTCGGGTAGCGCGTGTGACCGATGCCGATCGGGCCGCGGAGGTGCTCGACGGCCTCCGGGGTGAAGATGTCGTGGACGAGGCCGTTGCCCTTCTTCGTATGGAAGCGGCCGTCGAAGGTGATGACCCCGGCCGAGTCCTGGCCGCGGTGTTGCATGGCCAGGAGCCCTTGGTAGAGGTCGCGTATCACGGGGCCGTTGCCCCAGATGCCGATGATGCCGCACATGGTCAGTCCCTGACGGCCCGGTCGGGTTCGACGACGGCCTCGTCGATGATCATGACCGGGATGTCGTCCTTGATGGGGTAAACGCGGTGGCAGCAGACGCACTTCAGGCCCTTTTCGTCGGCCGTGAGCCTGACGTCGGCTTTGCACAGGGGGCAGGCCAGGATGGCCAGGAGCGCGGGGCTGATCGGCATGCTATTCTCCTCCTCCAGAATAGCCGCCCCGCGGCCCGGCGTCAAGGCGGACCTATTTCAGACCGACCCTCACGCTCAGGGACCACTCGGCCGTCGGGGCGGGCTGGTAGGAGTTGCCGTCCGGGTCGGGCTCGGTGAAGCCGTAATAGAGGACGTTGAAGATGTTCCGGCCGGAGAGCATGAGCTCGAGCGGCCAGCCATCCAGGTTGAACCTGTACCCTATCCGGACATGCGCGAGGGCATAGGGATCGGTCTTGCCGTAGCCGTTGCCCAGGATCCGGTTCGAGGAGTCGATATACCAGCCGCTGACGTACTCGAGCGCGGCCCCGGCCGTCAGGGCGGGGGTCACTCGGTATTCGGCGTCGGCGAAGAGATCATGCTGGGGCGAATTCGGCAGCCAGGTCCCGGTAAACGTGTCTCCAGTCAGCGTCTCGACAGTGACGTACTTGAAGTGGGAATAGGTGTAGGCCGCTCGCAGGGTCAGATCCTCGACCGGGAACCAGGCCAGGGATGTTTCGAAGCCGTAGCGATGGGTCGAGCCGACGTTGCCGTAGAAGGTCTCGAGCGGCCGGGTCACGATCCGGTAGCGGCCGAAATCGTTCTTGGTGTCGAGATAGAAGATCGCGGCGTCGTAGCTCAGGGACCGGCCGATCGAACCGCGGGCGCCGATCTCCTCGCCGCTCGACGTCGCGGCGACGAGCTGAGTGTTGTAGCCGCCCAGGGCGTAGGGGTTGTTGACGAGCTCTTCCGTGCCGGGCGGGAGGAAGCCCGTGCCCCAGCTGGCGTAGAGGCCGAAATCGGCGACCGGATTCCAGGTGACGCCAAGCCGCCCGGTCGCCCGGTTGTAAGCGACGTCGCCGGACAGGTCGGTGCCTCCGGCCTGGAGGTGGTCGGCGAGCTTGTTCGTGACCCGGTCATAGCGGCCGCTCGCGGAAACGCCCCAGTGGGGGCCGATCTCGAGCCGGTCGAGGACGAAGACCCCGGCCCCCGTCTGGGTCAGGGTCTGGTCGGCGACC
>JADGNU010000289.1 GCA_017883305.1 Candidatus Aminicenantota bacterium
TGAGAAGCGGCTGGCTGAGGTTGAACGAGAGCGTCGTTCCATAGCGCGGATCGATCGTGATGCCTCTCGTATTCGTCGTCGTCCGATAGCCGGTGAAGCCGAGATTGAGCGTTCCGCCCGTCGGCAGCGATTGGCTCAAGTTCAGGAAGTTGTAGTTCTGCGTCTGGTTGATCGTGGCCGCGCCGGGAGAATCGAGGTACGAGAAGGCCGCATTTTCCGCTTTCTGCGTCCGGGCGCTCAGGCTCAGAGTCGGCAAGTATTGTTCTTTGGCCAGTCTGACCCCTTCGGCGGAAATCTCGGGGCCGATGACCTGAATGGCCACACCGAGGTTGTCCTTGAGGGCCCTGGCGATGCACTCTTCGAGGGACATCGACAATGTCCCGGGGGCCTCCTGACCGAAGCCGGGGGCCGCCAGGACGAGGGCCAGGGCCGCCAGCGGGAGGGTCGCTTTCAATCTCATGATCTGTCTCCTTATGTCAGGCCGACGGCCCGAGGCGCGGGCCGCCGACGGTTATTCGTATCTCAAAGCCTCGATCGGGTCGAGCCGGGACGCCTTCCTCGCCGGGTAGAAGCCGAAGAAGATGCCTATCGCCGCGGCGAAGAAGAAGGCCAGCAGGACCGAGTCGAGGGACACCACGGTGGTGATCGACGAGAACATCTTGATATTCTTGATGAGCTTCGAGGCCCCGATGCCGAACGCAATGCCGATGAGCCCGCCCAGGAGGCTGAGGACGATCGCCTCC
Source organism: Candidatus Aminicenantota bacterium (assembly GCA_017883305.1). Classification (GTDB taxonomy): domain Bacteria; phylum Acidobacteriota; class Aminicenantia; order Aminicenantales; family Saccharicenantaceae; genus RBG-16-66-30. The sequence continues at coordinate 744 of JADGNU010000289.1, forward strand.
GTCAGGAATTGGAGGAGGATGTCCTTCTCGCGGGCGCCGATGGCCATGCGCAGGCCGATCTCGCGGATCCGCTCTGTTACCGAGACGAGCATGATGTTCATGATGCCGATGCCGCCGACGAGCAGCGAGATCCCGGCGATGCTGCCGAGAAGAACGGTCATCATCTGGGTCGATGCGGCGGCCGACTCCGCGATCTCGGACATGTTGCCGACGTTGAAGTCGTCCTCGGCCCCGGGGGCGATGCGGTGCCGGACCCGGAGGAGGTCCTCGATCTGGGCCTGCGCCTCGGCCATCTTGTCGGCGGAAACGGCCCGGACGTCGACGGACTGGATATAGTCGATGCCCTGCAGGCGGCGCATCGCCGTCGTATAGGGGATGGTGATCATATCGTCACGGCTGCCGAAACCGCCCGATTCGCCGCGCTTCTTCAGGACGCCCAGGACCTTGAACGGGATCTTCTTGATGCGGATGACCTTGCCGATCGGGTCCTCCTCCTCGAACAGGTTCGCCTTGACGTCGGCGCCGAGGACGCAGACCTTGGCCGCGGTCTTCACCATGGCATCGTCGAAGTACGAGCCGGATTCGACGTCCCAGTTGCGCACCTCGGGATAACGGGATCCGGTGCCGGAGATGGACGTGTTCCAGTTCTTGTTGCCGTAGACGGTCTGGGCCCGGGCGCTGACCGAGGGCGAGATGTACAGCACCGCCGGGCATTGCGTCTCGATGGCCGCGGCGTCCTCTTCTTTGAGGGTCGTCATGCTGCCCCAGCCGCCGTGAACGCCGCGCTGGTTCGCGCTGCCGGGCCGGACGAAGAGCAGGTTCGTGCCCATCGAAGCAAAGCGGCTCTCGATGCCGCGCTTGGCCCCCTCGCCGATGCTGACCATGGAGATCACGGCGCCGACGCCGATGATGATCCCCAGGCCCGTGAGGAACGACCGCATCTTGTTCCGGGCCAGGGCCCGAAAGGCGATCCGGAATGTCCGGGTCGCGTGTCTGAGGGTTCGTTTGATCATGATGAATGCTCCTTTGCGGACCTCCCCCGGATCAGGAGTGCTCCTCCTTGACGATCAGTCCGTCCTTGAGGTAGATCCGCTTGCCGGCCCAGGCGGCGATGTCGGGCTCGTGGGTGACCATGACCATGGTGATACCCTTGTTCTCGTTGAGGGACTTGAAGATGTTCATGACCTCCGAGCTCGTCTTGCTGTCCAGGTTCCCGGTCGGCTCGTCGGCCAAGATCAGGGTCGGGTTGTTCAAGAGGGCCCGGGCGATGGCCACCCGCTGCTGCTCGCCGCCCGAGAGCTGATTCGTCTTATGGTGGGCCCGGTCCTTCAGGCCGACGGCCTCAAGGGACGCCAGGGCCCGTCCCGTCGTGTCCCGGCCATCGCTCGAGGAGTAAAGGAGCGGTAGCTCCGTGTTTTCTAAAGCCGTCGTTCGGGGAAGGAGGTTGAAGCTTTGGAAGACGAAGCCGATCTTCTGGTTCCGTATCCGGGCCAGCTTGTTCTTGTCGAAGGTCGAGACCTCTTCCCCGTCGAGGATGTACTCTCCGGAGGTCGGCCGGTCGAGGCAGCCGAGGATGTTCATCAGGCTCGACTTGCCCGAACCCGAGGGTCCCATGATGGCCAGGAAGTCGCCCTCTTGAATGGAGTAGGTGACCCCGCGCAGGGCCCGGACCTCGGTCTCCCCGACGTGGTAAGTCTTGACCAGATTTCGCAGCTCGATGATGTTTCCGGGCATCGTTGTATTCCTTGTGATCTTTATCGGATCGGTCGTCCCTCGGCTTAGCGCCGTCCGGGAGGCCCACCCATGAACATCATGCCGCCCGGGCCTTGGGCGGTGGCGGCCGTGGTCACCGTCATCTTCCCCGCGAGGACGACGTCGCCTTCCTTGAGCTCGCTGCGGAGGATCTCCGTGTACGCCGTATCCGAGACGCCGGTCCGGAGCATGACGATGCTCAGCTTGCCGGCCTTGTCCTGGACCCACACCCGCGGGATCTGCGGACGGGCTTGGCCGCTCCCCTGAGCGCCGCCGCCCTGGCGATTGAATCCCGTCTGCCCGCCTTGGCCTTGCGGCCGTTGGCCGGCGCCCGACGGTGCGCCCGCGGCCTGGGCCGGCGCGCCGGGCTGACCGCCTTGGGGCGCCGCCCCGGGCTGGCCGCCCTGGGCCTGCCGCTGGGCCATCAGCCGGTCGAACATTTCCTTCTGCTTGGCCGCAAGCTCTTCGGGGCTCAGGTCGGGCGTGAAGCGAAGGGCCCCATTGGAGACGCGGAGGACGTTCTTGGCCTCGCCGACGATGATCGACACGGTCGCCGTCATGCCGGGGAGCAGCTTTTTTTCAGGGTTGTCAACGTTGACGATGGTCGTATACGTGACGACGTTCTGGACGGTTTCGGGCGAGAAGCGGACCTGCTGCACGACGCCGTTGAACGTCTCGTTGGGGTAGGCTTCGACGGAGAAGCGGACCTTCTGGCCTTCCTTGACCTTGCCGATGTCGGATTCGTCGACGCTGCACTCGACCTTCATCTTGGTCAGGTCGGTGGCCACCTGGAAGAGGACGGGCGCGGTGTAGCTCGACTGGAGTGTCTGGCCGATATTCACCTTCCGGGTGATGACGATCCCGTCGACGGG
>JADGNU010000290.1 GCA_017883305.1 Candidatus Aminicenantota bacterium
GGGAACGTTAAGAGACTTTACGCGGGGCCGGCTATTTCTTGAGTGACCGCCCCAGGGATTCCTCGACCTCCCGGACCTTGCCGGCGATCCGTCCCGACGTCCCCGGACGGTCATCGATCGTGATATGGGTGTAAACGCGGCCCGTCTCCCCCTGCATCGCCTCATGGCAGCGGCGCACGAGCCTGAAGACCTCGTCCCATTCGCCTTCGATGATCGTGCCCATGGCCGTCAGCTGGTAGGGCAGGCCGCTCTTGTCCACCAGGTCCAGGATGCGGGCGACGGGTCCGGCCAGGGTCTCGCCCCGTCCGATCGGCACGACGCTGAATTCGATGATCATCGCGCGCCTCCCGCTTCCATATCCCAGTCTTAATCCTTGTCCTTGTCGCGGTCCTTCTTCGGACCGGTCTTCTTCAGCCGTTCCTCCCAGGTGATGAAGCTGTGGTAGAAGACGGCGTCGCCTTCGTCGATGCCCCTCGTGATCTCGGTGATGTGCGAGGTCGCGGCGCCGAATTCCTCGACGGCATAGATGACGGCCTTGTCGGGCTTGGTGTTGGCCCCGCAGGTGTAGATGTCCAGGGCGGCGTAGCCCATCTCGGGCCACGTGTGGGTCGAGATGTGGGATTCGGAGATGACGACGACGCCGCTGACGCCCGCAGGAGGGAATTTGCTGAATGAGATCGACCAGACATGGGCGCCGGCGATCTCGGCCGCGCGGACGAGGATCTGCTGGACCTTCTCGACGCTGCCGATGATCTTCGGGTCGCAGCCGGAGACCTCGACGATATAGTGATGTCCGATCGGGGAATGAATCGCCTTGACCATCGCTCTCTCCTTATCCGTCAAAAAAATGATTATGGCACAACTGAGGGATCTGTCAAGAATCCGGGGGTGGAACCGGGGGCTTCGCGGCGCGGCGCCTTAGACGTGGACGCGGGGATCTTCCTTGACGACGTTGAGGACGACGTGGGTCACGGTCCTGTCGACGTGGGGAATGGCCAGGAGCCCCTTGACGAAGCCGTTGAGGTCCTCGCGCTCCGCGAAGCGCCCGACGATGAAGCAGTCCCAGTCTCCCGTGACATCGTACACGGCGGCCACGTGGGGGTCCTGAGCGATCCGCTTCTGGGTCTCGATGAGCTTGCCCTTGGAGATGCGGACAGCGATGACGGCCGCGAGGCCGACGCCGAAATACTCCGGGTCGACGACGGGGACATAGCCCTTGACCGCACCGGCCGCCTCGAGCTTCTTCACGGTATGGATGACCGCCGTGACCGACGTCCCGACTTCCTTGGCGATCTCCCGGAAGCTCTTGCGGGCATTGGCGTTGAGGACGCGGATGATCTTCCTGTCCAGCTCGTCGATCATGGGCGGAACCTCCAGTTATTCGATAATATAACAACTATAAAGTCATTTGTAAATATATTATCAAAAGATATTGACATTCGTTTTGTTTTGTTCTTTATTAGTTGACATTAAGTCTGCCCGGCATGCGGGCGAGAGAGGAGAGTGACACATGGCCCCAGCGGCGCAAAGCCCAGTGTTCAAGGCGTTCAAGGCGTTCGGGACTCGAGACGAGAAGGACGTCCTCGCGGTTCTTCGCGATCCGGCGAGCGATATCCATTTTGTCCGGTTCGTCTTCCCCGACATCCTCGGCCGTCAGATGGACTTCTCCATCCCGGCCTCGGAGGTCGCTAGCGCGTTCAAGGAGGGCAAGGGCTTCGACGGGTCGTCGGTGGCCGGGTTCGTCCGGATCGAGGAATCCGACCTCATCATTAAGCCCGATCCGAAGACCTTCCGGGTCCTTCCCTGGGTGTACGAGGGCTTCGCCGGCGACATCCGCTGGCGCGAGGCGGTCATGTTCGGCGATATCCTGACGCCCGACGGCGCCGTCTTCGAAGGGGACAGCCGAGCCGCACTGAAGCGGGTCCTGGCTCGGACCTGCAAGGACCTCAGGATCGACGATTTCAAGTGCGGGCCCGAGCTCGAATTCTTCATCTTCCCGTCGAGCGACGCGCCCGTTCTCACCGACGCAGGCGGCTATTTCATCAGCGGCCGCAACGGCGGCATCCGCAAGGAGATCCAGCTCCTCCTCCACCGCTTAGGCATCACGACCGAGTACGACCACCACGAGGCCGCCCACAGCCAGCATGAGATCGACCTCCGCTATCTCAACGCCCTGGACATGGCCGACACGGCCATGATCTTCCGTTACATGGTCAAGAAAGTCTGCCGCATGCACGGCCTGTACGGCACGTTCATGCCCAAGCCCGTCAATGGCCAGAACGGCAGCGGCATGCATGTTCATCAGTCGCTCTGGCGCGACGGCCGGAACCTCTTCTTCGACAAGGCCGGACCCTATCACCTGTCCCTTCTCGCCCAGAGGTACATGGCCGGGCTGATGACCCACGCCCGGGAGATCTCGGCTGTCCTCAGCCAATGGGTCAACTCCTACAAGCGCCTCATCGAGGGCTACGAGGCCCCGGTCTACATCGCCTGGGGCCAGAGGAACCGGTCCGCCTACATCCGCGTCCCCGAGTACCAGCCGGGCAAGGAGCACGCCACGCGGATCGAGCTCCGGGCCGCCGATCCGGCCTGCAACATCTACCTGGCCTTCGCCGTCATGCTGGCCGCCGGGGTCGAGGGGATCCGGAAGAAGATCGAGCTCGCCGATCCGGTCGAAGAGAACATCTACCACATGAGCGGCACGCGGCAGAAGAAGTTCGAGATCCGGGTCTTGCCCCGCAACCTCGAAGAGGCCGTCCGGATCATGGAAAAGAGCGAGGTGGTCAAGGAGGCGTTGGGGGAACACATCTTCCATACGCTTATCGCCAACAAGCTCAAGGAAGTCGAAGAGTACGGCCAGAACGTCTCCGGCGAGTTCGACAAACAGGTCAGCGAGTACGAGGTCCGCCGCTATCTGCCGGTGCTCTGAGCCTCGCCTTGCCGCGCGCCGTCCGGGCCACTATAATGCCCGCATGGGCCCTTCGAAGAGCGAGCTGGCGCATTTGACGGCGAAGGCGGCCGGGCGCAAGCGGGCCCTCATCCAGGTTCTTCAGGACATCCAGGACCGCTACCACTGGCTGCCGCCCGAAGCCCTCGAGCAGGTCGCCGACGCCCTCGGGGTCCCCCTCGTCAAGGTCTATGGCGTCGCGACCTTCTATAGATCTTTCAGCCTCTCGCCGCGCGGCCGCCACATCTGCACTGTCTGCCTGGGGACGGCCTGCCACGTCCGCGGCGGCGAAGCCGTCATGGAACAATTCGAGCGCAAGCTCGGCATTGCGGCGGGCGAGACGACGCCCGACGGAGCCTACACCCTGGAACGGGTGAACTGCCTCGGCGCCTGCGCCCTGGCTCCTCTGGCCGTCGT
>JADGNU010000291.1 GCA_017883305.1 Candidatus Aminicenantota bacterium
GACTTTGCCGGCGGCCAGGGCAGGCTCGAGGTTCTTGACAACATTCTCGCGCCGGTCCTTGACGAAAAGCTCGAGTTCCTGCTCGGGCGTCAACGAATCGGCCCGCGCGGCCAAGCGCCTGATCTCTCTGCCCCATTGTCCGCGGGTCGGCTCGCGGAAGAAGACGGCCTTGAGGCCGCGGCGGCGCAGGCGCCGCAGGAGGGCCTTGGCCTGGGTCGTCTTGCCGGAGCCATCGATCCCTTCGAGGACGATGAGGAGGCCGCGGCGGCGCTTGGCGGGCATAATGGAGCCATGATAGAACGGACCGGCGCATGAAGCAATCCCCGAGAACTGGGGCCGCAGAAAATGGGGACACGATCTGGAAAATTCTCGGGACACGATCCCTTTTCCGGAGAAAAGGGTCATGTCCCGAATTTTCCGGTCATGTCCTTGATTTTGCTGTAGACCGGATGCGCGTCCGATGCAACGTTCCCCCATGCGCCGGAGTTTTGATAGGCTTGAGAAAATTGAATTTTCAGCCCTGATATGGTACTTTTGAAACGTCGATTGCGGAGGATTCCCATGAAAAAGTACGCTTGGATCGCTGTCTTGAGCTTCGCACTGGGCCTGCTCCTTGCGGGCTATGTGTTTCTCTATCTCCCCGAGAAAAACTCTGCTCCCGGGGACGTTTTCGCCAAGGCCGCCGCGCCCGCCCCGGCCGCGGCCTCTAACCTCTTCGCCTCCTCCCTTCCCCAGGAGAAGGCCCCCATGGACTTCGTCACGATCGCTGAGAAGATCGGCCCGGCCGTCGTCCGCATAGAGGCCGACCGCCGGCAGGCAGCGCCGTCCGAAGGCCTCGGTGGGGACTGGCCGTTCGGCGACGATTTCTTCAACCGGATGCTCCCCCAACCCCGTCAAAGCCAGCCCGAGGCCGTGGTCCAGGTCGGCGGGACGGGTTTCTTCATCAGCGCCGACGGCTACATCCTGACGAACAATCACATGGTCGAGAAGGACAAGACGACCCGGGTCACCGTGACGACGACCGCCGGCGACGATTACGACGCCAAGATCATCGGGACGGACCCGAGTACGGACCTGGCCCTTCTGAAGATCAACGCCAAGAATATGCCCTTCGCCGAGCTCGGCGATTCAGGCCAGGTCAAGGTCGGCGAGTGGGTCCTGGCCATCGGCAATCCCCTGGGCATGGACAACACGGTCACGGCCGGGATCGTCAGCTACAAGGGCCGGTCGATCGACACCCAGAGCTACCAGGACTTCATCCAGACCGACGCCGCCATCAACCGCGGCAACAGCGGCGGACCGCTCCTCAACATGAAGGGCGAGGTCATCGGCATCACCTCCAGCATCCTGACCTCGGGCTTCGCCGGCAGCGGCGGCAGCATCGGCATCGGCTTCGCCATCCCCTCGAACATCGCCAGGAAGGTCGTCGTCGAGCTCAAGGAGAAAGGCCGGGTCATCCGCGGCCGGCTCGGCGTCCAGATCCGGGACCTCAGCGAGGGCATGGTCAAGCAGTGGAACCTCAAGTCCAAGGCCGGGGCCGTCGTCATCTCCATCGAGCCCGATTCGCCTGCGGAAAAGGCCAAGATCAAGCAGTACGACGTCATCACCCAAGTCAACGGCGAGCCGGTCAAGAACGGCGACGAGCTGCGCTTCAAGATCGCCGACATCAAGCCCGGCAACAAGGTCGACCTGACCATCGTCCGCGACGGCAAGGAGATGCGGGTCACCGCCATCGTCGACGAGCTCGAACCGGTGACCGAAAAGGGTCAGATCGCCAGCTCGGAAAAGGACATCGGCGTCTCCGTGATCGCCTTGACACCCTCGATCGCCCGCCGCTACGGAGTCCGGACGACCGAGGGCCTGCTGATCACCGACGTCCGGCAGGGCAGCGAGGCAGATCGCGAGAGCCTGGTCGCCGGCATGATCATCCTCGAAGTCAACCGCAAGAAGATGGCTGCGGTCGGCGACTTCGACGACATCCTCAAGAAGACGGCCAGCGGCGACGAGGTCATCCTCCTCGTGCGCCGGGAGACCGACGGGAGTTCACAGGACTTCATCGCCACGGTCAAAGTCCGCTGATGCGGTTCAGCAAGGTCCAGGGGCTCGGCAACGACTTCCTGCTCGCCGCCCCCGGCGCGGGGATCCCGCCGGCGGCGGCCGGCGACCTGGCGCGGCGGATCTGCGAGCGGCACACGGGGGTCGGAGCGGACGGGCTCATTCTCCTGAACGTCGAGAAGACCGAGCCCGCCGAGGTCGGCTTCCGGGTCTTCAACGCCGACGGCAGCGAAGCGGAGATCTCGGGCAACGGCCTGCGCTGTGCCGCCGCCTTTCTGGCCTGGTGCGGCGCCGTCAAGTCGCCGAAGATCCTCTTCCGCACGGCCGCCGGTGAACGCCCGGCCGAGGTCCTGTCTTCGCGCGGCCTCGCGTTCGAGGTCAAGATCAGCCTCGGCGTGCCGCGTCTGGCCGCGAAAGACATCCCCTTCGACGACGGGCAAAGCCTGGACCGCGTCTTCGACTATCCCCTGTTCGTCGTCAAACGGACCTTCCCGGTCACATGCGTTTCCATGGGCAATCCGCATTGCAGCCTCTTCTTCGACGCCATCCCCTCACGCGGCGAATGGCACAGCGTGGGCGCCGGGATCGAGACCCATCCCTTCTTCCCGCAAAGGACGAACGTCGAATTCGTCCGGGTCCTTGACCGGAAGGAGATCGAAGTCCGCTTCTGGGAGCGCGGCGTCGGGGAGACGCTGGCTTCGGGGACCGGTTCCGCGGCGGCCGCGGCGTCGGCCATGCTCAAGGGGTTGACCGACCGCACCGTGACCGTCCGAACGGCTATCGGCAGCTTGAAGATCGAGTGGCCCGAAGGCGGCGAACTCCTTCAGACAGGCCCCGCCGCGGTCGTTTTCTCAGGCGATTATCCTCAGGACTGAGCGGCCGTCCCCGCTGCGGCAGCGGGGCTGGAGGCCGGCGCCCGGTCCCTTCATTCCGAAAAATGCTCGAAGCCCCCGGGCCGAAGCCTCTCGGTTTTCTTGCCGGGAGTGACCAGCCTGATCGCTCGGCCCGACGTGATGCGGCCGATCCGGGTCAGCCCGTGGGTCTGCGCCAGGGCCTCGACGGCGGCCAGCTTGGCCGGCCTGACGGTGAACAGGAGCTCGAAGTCCTCTCCCCCGTTGAGGGCCATGTCCAGAGGGTCCCGGGCGAACCGCGTCAACGCCGGAGAAATGGGGATCCGGTCCGACTCGACCTCCGCGCCGACGCCGCTCTCTTTACAGATATGGGCCAGGTCGACCGAGAGGCCGTCCGAAAGGTCGATCATGGCCGAGGCGAGCTTTCGTCCCCCTAAGATCGCTCCCAGCTTGAG
>JADGNU010000083.1 GCA_017883305.1 Candidatus Aminicenantota bacterium
TCGCCCTGCTGGGCACGGCCCTGCTCCTCGGCGCCCTGTTCTTTTCCCTGCGCAATGTTATCCTGCGCAGCGTCCTGGACAGCCGCCTCCGCTCCTACCAGGTGAACCACCCCGGGGACGTGCTCCGTATCGGTGCGGCGAGATTCAGCGGCCTGGCGGGCATCGACCTGGAAAATATCCAGATGCGCGCCGCCGCCAATGACATCGCTGTGACCGTAAAAAAATGCACCGTCCAGGTCCACTTCCTGAAGATGCTCCGCGGCCGGGTGCGGCTGAAGCGTTTGGTGCTGAGCGACCTAGACCTCGACCTGGGCCGCGGAGACGCTCCCGGTCCGCTCCCGGCCGGGTCGAGCGGCACGGGCGCGACCCCGCTGCCGCGGACCGCCCCGGGCCCGGCGCCCGACCTCGGAGCCCGGGGGGCGCGGCTGCTCGACCTGTATTTCACCCTCATCCCGGATCGCCTGGAGATCGAACGACTCACCCTCCATTCTGTTTTCGGCAATGTCCGGCAGGGTCTCTATCTCCCCCGCCTGGCCATCCTGGGCTCAGTTTTTGAGACGACGCTCGAGGTCATCGACCAGGGCGAAAGATGGGTCTACCTCCTGGCCGGAGAGATCGAGAGGGAGGAAAGGCGGCTGGAGTTGCGCCTGCTTCCCCGGCAGAGCAGCGGCCCGGCCGTGCTGCCGTTCGTTGAACGGCAGTGGGGGCTGAAGCTCGGTTTCGACTCCCTGGCCGTCGGCCTGCACAGCCTGGGGCGCAAGGGCGGCGTGCTGCGCCTGGACGGCTTGCTGGCGGTCAGCGGCCTGGTGCTCAACCACCCGAGTATCGCCGCCGAAGATGTCCAGCTGCAGAACGCCTCCATCGACTACACCCTGCGCATCGGCGCCGATTCACTCGAGCTGGATAATGCCACAAAGGTCTCATTCAACAGGCTTTCTTTCCATCCGTACTTCAAGTTCCAAACCAGGCCGGCCGCGCAGTTGACCCTGAGACTTGATAAAACCGAATTCAAGGCAGACGATTTTTTCGGTTCGCTGCCCTCCGGGCTGTTCACCGAACTTGCCGGTCTGGAAACTGACGGGGATCTCGCCTACCATTTGGATTTTTTCATCGATTTCAGCCACCCCGAGGCGCTCCGGCTCGAATCGGGGCTGGACAAACGCGATTTCGCGATCCGTCGATTCGGCCGCGTCGACTTCAGGTCCGTCAACGAGCCGTTCGTCTATACCGTCTTTGAAGAAGGCCGGCCGCTGAGGTCGTTCAGGGTCGGCCCCGAAAACCCCGATTTCCGCAGTCTCGAAGAGATCCCGCCCTTTCTGAAAAGCGCCGTCTTGATCGCGGAAGACGGCGCTTTTTTCAGGCATCATGGCTTTTTGCTCGAACCTTTCAGGGATTCCATCGCCGCCAACCTGAGGGAAAAGAGATTCGCGCGCGGGGCCAGCACGATCTCCATGCAGCTGGTCAAAAACCTCTACCTCAACAGGCAGAAGACCATCGCCCGCAAGCTGGAGGAGATGATCATCACCTGGCTGGTCGAGGAGAACCGGCTGGTCAGCAAAGAGCGCATGTTCGAGATCTATATGAACATCATCGAATGGGGGCCGCTGGTGTATGGCGCCCAGGAAGCGGCGCGCTTCTATTTCGACAAAGATGTCGCTGACCTGACCCTGGCCGAGGCCGTCTTCATGGCCAGCATCATCCCGCATCCCAAGCGTTTTATGGCATCGTTCGACGCGGAGCAGCGCCTGCGCCCGGGGCTGCAGGCTTATTACGCCGACGTGTCCGCCAAGATGCTGAACCGGGGATGGATCGACCAGCAGGATTTCGACACGCTGATCGCCGATGTGCGGCTGCGCGGCCCGGCCCGTTTGCTGCTCAAGAACAATGGAACCCGGCCGGAAGAACTCTCCGGGGATATCCGATGATAGGGAGCCGTGTGGTGCTCATTAAAAGGAGACCTGGCCGTGAAAGCTAAAACAATTGAGGGTCGCGAGATCGACCTGAAGCCGGAGACGCTCGATGGCTTGAAAATGCGTCTGCGGGGGCCAGTGTTCACGCCGGGCGACGCTGGCTACGATGAGTCCCGAACCGTATGGAACGGCATGTTCGACAGAAGGCCGGCAGTCGTCGTCCGCTGCCTCGGCACCGCCGATGTGATCATGTGCGTCCAGTTCGCGCACGAACACCAGCTTCTGCTGTGCATCAAAGGCGGGGGACATCATATCGCAGGTCTGGCCGCGGCCGACGGCGCCCTGATGCTCGACATGTCGCTCATGCGAGGCGTCTGGGTGGACCCGCAAAGAAAGGTCGCCCGTGCGCAGGCAGGTTGCCTGCTCGGCGACGTGGATCGCGAGACACAGGTGCACGGCCTGGCTGCCGTCCTCGGCTTCGTCTCGCTCACCGGCATCGCAGGGCTCACTCTGGGCGGCGGGTTCGGCTACCTGACGAGACGTTGGGGCTGGGCGGCGGACAATGTGGCCGGAATGGACGTCATCACCGCCGAAGGACGACTCGTGCGTGCCAGCAGCGACGAGAACGCGGATCTTTTCTGGGGGCTCCGGGGAGGCGGCGGGAATTTCGGAGTCGTGACGGGCATCGAATATCTTCTCCACCCTGTTGGTCCGGAGGTTGTCGGCGGCGTCGTCGCCTGGCCTGCCAGCGCGGCACCGGATGTGCTCGAGTTTTATCGGGCACTCGTCGAAAAGGCGGCCCCCGAACTCACACTCACCATGCTGATGCGCCCCGCGCCTCCAGCGCCATGGCTGCCGAAGGACCTGCACGGAAAGCCGATTATCGCGTTGCTGGCCTGCCACAGCGGAACCCCCGACGAGGGCGAGAAGGCTGCGGCCCCCATCAAGTCGTTCGGCAACCCCGTCGGTGACGTGCTCGTGCGCCGGCCGTTCACACAGATGCAGTCCCTGCTCGACGCGACGCAGCCAAAAGGACGGCGCAACTATTGGAAGTCCGAGTATCTCCCGGGCGTCGAGCCCGTCCTGTGTGAAAGGCTCATCGACCACGCGGCCAAGATCCGATCGCCTCACTCGTCCATTGTCATGATGCACATCGGCGGCGCGCTGAACACCCTCGATGACGATCACTCTCCGGTCGGCAACCGCGACGCGCACTATGTGCTCAACATTGCCGGCTCGTGGGACAAGGCCGAGGATGACAAAGCGAACATCGAGTGGGCCCGCGCGGCTTGGCAGGACATACGCGGTCTATCGACGGGCGGCACCTACGTCAATTTTCTGACAGAAGACGACGGGGCCGACCGGACACGCGCTGCTTATGGGAAGAACTATGCCCGCCTCATTGAGGTCAAAACGAAGTGGGACCCGGAGAACCTGTTCCACGTCAACAAGAACATCGTGCCGCGGAGGCAAGAAATTTGTCGATAACGATGAATATTGTGAACAGGGCCGGGAGGATTGTCCGGACGGTCAGGCATGTCCTTGAGCAACTCAAGCAGAAACAGGCCGCCACGCTGGCGGCTTCGGTTTCCTTTTTCGCTTTTCTCTCGCTGTTCCCGTTCTTCCTCTTTGTCATCTCGCTGGCCGGCGTCTTTTTGAAGAAGGCCACGGCGCTTGCCAAACTGGAAGAGTACGTCAGGGTCTTCCCCGCGGCGGTTTCAGGCAGCGTGATGAACATCCTTCAAGGCGTGCTCAAGTCGAGCGGTGTTCTCTCCACCGTCAGCTTCCTCTTTCTCATCCTATCCTCGTTTGGGGTTTTCTCCCAGTTGCGCTCGGCCCTTAACTGTATCCTGGGCTCCGAGCGAGCGGCAAAAGGATGGCTGGCGACGCTCAAGACGTTTTCGTTCTTCCTGATCACCGCTTTTGGGATCGTTGTCGTCGTTTTGAGCGGGAGCACGCTCTTCGTCATAGCCGAGAGGCTCGGGCGCCTTCCTATCGTCAAATCGTATTATTTCATCATGCCGGCCTATATCCTCATCGAGGGACTGTTCCTGGCGTTCTCTTACCATTATCTCTCGTACCGCGCGTTCGGCCTCAAACACGCCATGGCCGGGGGATTCGCGGTCGCGATCCTCTGGGAGGTGCTCAAGCACATTTTCGGTCTGTACGTAAGCGCGATCAGCCTGTTTTCAACTCTGCCCGGGATCATCGGATCCATCACCCTGCTTCAACTTTGGATCTTCTTTTCCATTTGGGTCTATTTCGCCGGCGCCCAATTGTGTCTCAGCCTCGGCCGGCCGTCGCCGCGGAGAGCGGAATGAGAAAGAAGAAGTTCGGTCTGGAGGTCAGCGGCGCGTCGAATCAGATCCGAGGTTGATTATTGACACCCGTCCGCGGCCGGCGATATCATCAAGCCGCATCTCAATCCGGGAATGCCCCGGGCGTCCAGCCGAAAGGAGAAACCCATGTCCGAAAGTATAGACAGACGCGGATTCCTGAAGAAGAGTCTCGCCGGGATGTGCAGTGCGGCCCTTATTCCGGGGACAGCGAAAGCCTCTCTCGGAGGATCTCGCGGCCCGGAGGCCATCCCCTCATTGGCCAGCCGCACACTCGGGAAAACCGGGATCAAGACCCCGCTCATCAGCATGGGGACCAGCGAGGCCAGCAGCGTGGACCTGATCAAGAGGGGCTATGATTCGGGGATCAAGCTGTTCTTCTCGGCCACCTATTATGGCCAGGGGAACAACGAGCGGCTTGTCGGCGAGGCCTTGAAAGACCTGCCGCGCGATTCCTTCGTGGTCGGGACAGCGGCGACGCCCGAAGGCTTCAATCCCCGGGAAGGCACCCCCCCGAAAAACCTGACGGCCCGGAGCTACATGAAAACGGCCGAGGACAGCCTGAAACGATTCGGCCTCGATCATGTGGACATCCTCTTGTTGCCCTTTGCGGACAAAAAGGAACTGGTCCTTTTTGACCCCATCGTGAGCGCCATGACGGAGCTCAAAAAACAGGGCAAGATTCGCTTCGTTGGTATCGCCACGCACAATCCCGGCGGAGGGGCTCTCCAGGCCGCCGCCGACTCCGGGATCTTTGATATGGCGATGCCCGCGTTCAACTACAAGACCAAGGACCTGGAGACCGTGAAAGGATCCCTGGCTTATGCGGCGAAGGCGGGGATGGGGATCGTGGCCATGAAGACGACCGCCGGTGCGGCCCAGGACAAAAATAGGACCCAGCCGCTGAATATCACGGCCGCCCTCAAATGGGTGCTTCAGAATCCTGACATTTCGAGCATTGTCTCAGGGATGTCTTCTTATGAAGAACTGCGTAAGAACCTGGACATGATCAAGGACCTGAGAATGTCCGAACAGGAATTGAAAGACCTCAACTTGGCGGACGCTGAATTGGAGCCCGGTCTCTACTGTCAGCAGTGTCGCGCCTGCCTGCCGCAGTGTCCGAATAACCTGGATATTCCCACCCTGATGCGCAGCTATATGTACGCTTATGGATACCGGAATGTCGGGCAGGCCCGGCATACTCTCGACGCCGTTGACGTCTCCGGCAGATCCTGCGAAAAATGTGATGTCTGCTGCGTAACCTGCGCCTCGGGTTTCGACATCAAGGACAGGATCCAGGATATCGTCAGGTTGAAGAACGTTCCTTTGGAATTCATAAAAGCTTAAGAGATGGGCGGCTGGGCCCAAGCGCCCGCCCCTGGATGTCTTGACGTATTCCGGACAGGAGGGAGGCATGTTTAACACATCTCGGGTGCGATGGGTCGTCGCTGTCATCACTTTCATTTCGGCGGTCGGCCTGGTCTTCGCCCAAGCCGATCTTCCCTTGAAGGACATCCTCAAGAAGAACCTCGAGGCTTCGGGCGGCCAGGAAAAACTTGGGCAGGTGAAGAACTTGTCCTTCCGGACGGGCGGGACGCGGCAGATCGTTTCGGCCGCCGGAGATCTCAAGATCCTCACCGGGAAGGACCCCGTTGTCACCGAGATCGTTTACGTCAAGGGAGGGAAAGTCGTCCGCAACTCGTTTGGAAGCACCAGCGAAATCACGGGCCCCCAAAAAACGGTTTACCAGACGCTGGCCAAGATCTACGCCGGCGCATTTTCGCTGACGAAATTCGGCGAGCTGCTCAAGGTCGTCGGGTTGAAATCATTCGGACCGGAAAAGCTCTACCATCTGACCACAAAAGCCACGGAGGGGCCGGTCACGACCCACTTCTATCTGAAAGCGGACGATTTCAGCCTGAAGAGGCTCGTTTTTCAGGGGACGACCGCCGAAGGGGACAAATACGAGGTCAATTACGACTTCGCGCCGTTCGAAGAGGCCGAGGGGCTCCGGGTGCCGCTGTCCTGGTTCGTTTCCCAGGTTGGGACGCGCGGCAACCTGATGGAGGTCACCGATCTCAAGGCGAACCAGGCTCTGGCCGCCGACTTCTTCTCGACCATGGACCTGAACATGGGTGCCGTGAAGGTCGGGTCTGGATCTCTAGAGGGGAACGTGCTCGATGTGGATTCGTTTCCGAACGGGCTCTTCGTCACCACGAATTGGACGAAAAAGGATATCGAGCAGGCCGGCTTCAAGAGCGGCGACGAGCTGACCCTCGAGGGGGGCGATCAGGACAAGGGGTTCGTCACGAGCGTCGTTTTTTACGCCTCGGCAGGAGAACTCCCACGGCCGGGCGAACCGGGGAAGGACATCCGGGTCCTGGGGCCCGCGCCGCGCGGAGGGGAGACCTATGTCCTGCAGATCATGGGCCCCTTAGCGTCGGGAATGGGGCCGCAGTTCGCGATCCTCGCCCCCATCTCCATAACGAAAAAGGCAAAGTAAAGGAGGACCTCATGTCACGTTTGCGAAGACGTCAATTCCTTTCCTCTTTGACCTCAGGCGCGCTCGGCCTCGGCGTCGCCGGACGACTCCGCGGCGATCCCGCCTCGGTCTCGCAGGAGCCGCAGGCCGCCGGGACGCCCAAGATCATCAAATACAACGTCCTCGGCAAGACCGGGCTGAAGGTGTCCGACGTCGGTTGCGGCGCGATCTCTCTCTTCGAGCCGAACGTCCTCCGCTACGCCTATGAATGCGGCGTGACCTATTTCGACACGGCGGAGAGCTATCTCAGGATGAAGGGGGAGGCCTATGTCGGCGAGGGACTCAAAGGCGTGCGGGACAAGGTCGTCATCACGACCAAGCACGGCTTCAATCCCGCCCAGAAGATCGAGAAGACCGTCTTAATCAAGCGGATGGAGGAGAGCCTGAAACGCCTCCAGTCGGACTATGTCGACGTGGCCATGGTCCACGGCCTCGGCGACCTCGAGGCGCTCATGAAGAACCAGGAGGTTCTCGCCGCCTACGATCAGCTGAAAAAGGACGGCAAGGTCAGGTTCACCGGGTTCTCCACCCACAACGCCAAGCTCACGCTGGAACAGGCCTTGAAGTCGGATTTCCCGCAGGTCATCCTGTTCATGTACAACCATTCGGAGGGCCAGGAGATCGAACCCCTCGTCAAGGCCGTCCGTGCGAAAGGCATCGGCACCGTGGCCATGAAGATCTTCGCCGGCGGCATGCAAAAGAACTTGAAGAACATGGTCAAGCCCGGATCGAGCTATCCCCAGGCCGCCATCCGATGGGTCTTGAGCAATCCGGATCTCGATACCTGCATCCCGACCATGAGCAGCTACTCCCATGTCGAGGAATACGTGGCAGCCTCCGGCCAGCCTCTCGACCGCGCGGCCCTAGGATTGATCACCAGGTATCAAGAACAGACCCGCGATTCCTATTGCCGGGTGAGCTGTACGGCCTGCTTGTCGGCCTGTCCGAACCGCGTCGCGGTCAACGATGTCCTGCGGTTCGCCATGTACTACGAGAATTACGGCCAGGAACGGCAGGCCATGGATTGCTACGCCGAGCTCCCGGCCGAACAAAAGCCCACGGATTGTGAAACGTGCGCCGGGCCGTGCGAGCTCGCCTGCCCCTACGGCTTGAAGGTCAAGACCCGGCTCCTCCACTCCCACGACATCTTGAGCGCCTAGCGGGCTGTCTTCGACCGAACTCTATTCCTCAGACGGCCGGGGCCGCAGGCATCGCAGGCGCCGCAGTCTCGCCCGGCAAAGCCCGCCTGAAGACGTCGTATTCCGGGCCGAACTGGGCCAGGAACTCGAGGCTGAAGGCCCGATACGCGTACCACACCGGCAGGGTCACGACCGTGCTGATATAGGGGATGACCAGGAAAAGGAAGCCGATGCAGCAGGTGGCCAGGCCGGCGATGATCACGGCGATAGCAAAGGCGATCATGAGCAGGAAGATGATGATGCCGTAGCCGACGAAATGGAGGGGATACTTCCCGAAGACGTCGAGGAAGAGCTTCCAGGCCGCGCCGACGGAGATCCTGTTCCTGTACATCAGGGGGGCGACGAAGTCCTTGAGGAAGAGGACGATGAAGCCCCAGATCAGCACCAGGCCGAGGACGGACAAGCCCAGTCCGACCATGAAGCCGATGGGAAGGAACGGATGGACCCCGCTATCGTAGAGGGCGGCCCCCTTAATAAAGAAGAAGGTGATAACCAGGCCGAAGGTCGCGACGGCCGCGATCCCCAGGAGGAGCCGCCAGACGAACAGCGAATGGCCCTCCTTCTCGTATTCCCTCCAGGGCTTGGCGATCTCGACGCTGTCGCGGACGACGTTGTCCAGGAACATGAAGACGCCCCTCGAGCTCGCCCAGGTGAGGACGACGATCACGGCGATCGCGACGACGACCGCTAAGAGAATGGCGATAGCCCAGGCCGGGTGGTGCATCAGCCAGTCCCAGGCCGTCTGGGGGAAGTTGATGAACTCCCTGAAGCTGCCTTCTTTACCGGCGCGTGCCCCGCCTCCGCCGTTAGAGGCTTCCATCAGCCCGGCCAGGAAGGCGTTGAAACCGACCACGAACCACTTGTGGATGTCGAAGGGCCTGAACAAGGCGATCTTCATCCGGTGCCAGGCGCGGTTGATCGGTTCCACATATTGGACGTTCATAGCCACCTCCCGTAAACGACAAGGGGACCAAATAATATTCCCCTAAAGTATCTTACGTCCCATAGCCCGAAGGGTTCAAGGCCGGCGACTCCCCGAGTGTTGCGCCTGGGCGCGAAATCCTATAATATTCATAGAGTTTTGACGGCCGGTGGCCGCAAGATTCAGGGAGGGCGCATGAGATCCGCCTGGAAATTCCTTTCGTCGATCAAGCTGGCCATCGTCCTGATCATCCTCCTGACCGTTGCCTCGATCGTGGGGACGCTCATCCCGCAGGGCCGAAGCGTCGCGGAATACTCCGCCCGCTACGGAAGCCTGTCAGGACTGTTCATGGCCCTCCGGCTGACCCGCCTCTACCAATCGGTCTGGTACGTCGCTCTCTTGCTTCTCTTTGCCGCGAACACCATCGTCTGCACCCTCTCCCGGCTCGGCCCCAAATGGCGCCGGGTCTTCCATGCGGCCCCGGAGGCGGACGCCAAGTCCGTGACGTCCATGCGCGCCAGCGCCCGTTTCCGCCTGCCGCTCACTCTCGCGGCGGCCCGGGACAGGGTCACCAGACGGCTTAGGGCCCGGCGCTACCGCGTGGACGAGTCCGCCAAGGGCGAGAAGATCTCCCTCCTGGCCCGTAAAAGGCGGCTGGGCTGGTTCGGCTCGGACGTCGTCCATCTGGGGCTCCTGGTGATCATCGCCGGGGGCTTTACCAGCGGTCTCGGCAGTCGCCGGGCCGAATTGTCACTCATGGACGGCCAGACGGCCGACGTTCCCCACGCGGCTTTCCAACTGCGGCTGGATAAATTCGATACGGAATACTACCCGCAAGGCGGCGTCAAGGACTGGAAGAGCACCGTGTCTGTCATCGAGGGCGGCGCTCCGGTCCTCACCCGGATCATCGAAGTCAACGAGCCCCTGACCTACAAGGGGATCTCCGTCTATCAGCAGAGCTACGGCTGGGACTGGACCCGCTCCCGGGTCGTCCTCGAGCTCAGGAAGCCGGGAGACCCGGCCGTCCTAAAGACCATGACGCTCGATGTCGGCCAACGTTCCGCCGTCGAGAGTCCGGATGTCACCAGCGTCGTCGTCCGCCGGTTCGTCCCCGACTTCGTCATCGGGGAGGGGAACGAGATCCAGAGCCGGTCCGAGGACCCCAACAATCCCGCCGCCCTGGTGGAGGCCTGGAAAGGGGAGGAGCGGGTCTTCTCCGGCTGGATCTTTGCCAAGTTCCCGGATTTCGGCCAGGGCCATGGCAACGACCCGATGTCCGGCGCCAGGACAGCCGCGGCGGCCGACGCACCCAAGCTCGCAGTCATCCTCAAGGACTATTCGGCCGCTCCCTACTCCGTTCTCGAGGCGGCCCAGGACCCGGGGGCGAACCTCATCTGGCTCGGCTGC
>JADGNU010000292.1 GCA_017883305.1 Candidatus Aminicenantota bacterium
GGATAGCGGACGACGAGCAACCGGCCGGCGTCGCCGCCCGGCGCATCGTATTCGGCGAACAGGCATTCGGTCTTTTCGTCCAGGTTCAGGATGTTCTCGGAAGAAACGAAGTAGCGGTTGCTGAGATGGACGTGGTTGTGAAAATACGAGGTCTTGTCCGGCTGCAGCCCGGCGGAGGGGAGGAGCTTGAGCATCTCCGGGAAAGCACCGTCCGGACCGAGCAAAGGGGCGACCGCCTTCCCCAGCTCGAGGACGGCTTTTTCCGCCTTATCCTCGTTTCCTGAGACCGTGATCGAAACGAAATATCGGCCGCGCCAGAACCGAAGGAGCCCCGGGCCGTATTCCGATCCCTGGCCGATCCCCGCCTCCGGATCCTGCCGGTCGCAGGAGAACAGGCCGAAGGCCTCGGCCGGCGAGCCCATGTCATAGATGTCCAGGTTCATCTCGTTCTCTGCGGCGTCGGCATACTTGCGGACAAAGACCTCACGGAAATCGAAGGCCAAGTAGACCTCCGCGCCGCCGTCCATATAATCGTAGAGCGTTTTCCGGTCATAGACCGCGTCCGGCCCGGAGGCCTTCCAGTCCAGGACCTGTTTGGGGATTTGCGAGCCGAAATCCTTCACGGCACCTCCGGCGAGGGAAAGAAGGGCAGGAATGACCGCGACGGGCAGGAAGCGGGCGATCGTCATCGTGAAAGGTACCATAGCGGAATGGCCGCCGGCCTGTCAAATGCCGCCGGTCCCCAAACCGGCGTCAAGAACTGTCAGACCAGCTCGGCGCGCGGATCCTCGAACCGGGACAGCGGGATGCCGGTCCCGGCCTTGATGATCTCAATAACGGCCAGGAACTCCTTCGTCCGGCCCAGGCCCGCGACCGCCCGCAGCGCCCCTTCCCGGTAATAGCCAATGAGAACCTTCTCCGCTTCGAGGTCGCCCCGAAAGGCGACGCGGTCGAAGGAGCTCGCATAGCCCGCGTATTTGATGGAAACGTCACCCTGGTTCGTCCAGAAAAAGGGAATCTCGCGGTAGGCTTCTTGGATGCCGGCCAGGCCCAGGGCCGCGTGCCGTCCTTGCCGCTCGGCTTCGACCCAGTGCTCCACGCGCCGGGCCTCGCCGGTCAGGGGGTCCGGGACCAGCGCGATATCCCCGACTGCGAAGATGTCCGGGTCCACGGTCTGGAACCTCGCGTCAACCGGCACGACGCCCTTGTCGAGCAGGCCGCTTGTCTCGAGATAGCCGGTGGCGGGGACGACGCCGACGCCCGCGATGACGACCTGGGCGGCGATACGGGAGCCGTCCGAGAGGACCACGCCATTCACTTTCTTCCTGCCGGAGATTTCCCTCGTCGTCCGTTCGAGATGGAAGACGATGCCGCTTTTCTCGTGCCTTCGCCTGATGAAGGCGCCGATCTCTGCGCCGAACACGCGGGCCATCAGGACCGGATCGGGCGCGATCACGTGGACATCGAGGCCCCGCGAGCGAAGAGATGCGGCGACCTCGAGCCCGAGGAAGCTGCCGCCGATCACGGCGACAGTCTTTGCTCTGGAGAGTGCGGCGGCGATGGCGTCCGCGTCGCGGAGACTCCTCAGAACGAAGAATCCCGACAGCCGGGTTCCTTTGATTTCAGGCTTCCTCGGCGTCCCGCCGGTCGCTAAAAGGAGCTTGTCGTAATGGAGCCGCCGTCTATTGGAAAATGCGACGGCCTTCTTTTGCCGGTCGACACCGGTCGCCCGGTGCTCTTTGAGGATCTCGATGCCGAGATGGCGATAGACGGCCTCAGGCTCGAGGGACAGCTCATCCCTCGACGTGTCGCCGGCCATGAAGCCTTTGGAGAGAGCCGGCCGGTCATACGGCAGTTCGGCCTCCGCGGTGGCCATCAGCACCCTCCCGGCGAAACCGATCTTTCTCAGAGCCAGCGCCGCATTCAAGCCGCCCGCCCCTGCCCCGAGAATGAGAACGGTCCGGTCGTCGTTTCCACGGGGGACGGAGGGGACCTCGGCCCGGATCTTCCTGACGTAGACGGCGCCGCCTTCGACCTTCGTTTCATAGCCGGCCAGATCATCGAGCGCCGGGGGCGCCTGCACCTGTCCCGACCTGACGTCGAACCTCGCGGTGTGCCAGGGACAGGTGATGGTATGGTCCCGGAGCCGTCCTTTCTCGAGGGGCCCGCCGTAGTGGCTGCATTTCCCGCCCATGGCGCAGATCCGGCCCTCGACTCGCGTCAGGAACACGGCCCGCGTGCCGGCTCGAGCGCCGAGCGGCGCCCCTTCTTTAAGCTGATTGTCGGCGACGGTCTTGTGCCACTTGTTCTTTGTCGTCATGACCTTTCCCCCAAGTCTTCGTTCGGAAGTCCGCTATCATCTTATCAGATCGACAGGAATCCTGAGGGCGCAAGGCTCGTGGCGAGCATGACCATATTGATCGCGCGATGTTCGGCCCAGGCCGCGGATTCCTGGCTATTGGGGACTCTCCAGAACCGTTCGATCGAATCTCGGAAAGACAAATACTCCCGGAGGGCTTCGATCCTCCGGCGCGAGCCGCCGTTCCGACCGGATAGACCGGGTTCCGATTCGACGGCCTCATGCAGGTCCTCTACCGCCGAAAGTCCGATGGACAGCCCGAGCTCGCGGAAGGCCAGGCGGCGTTCCGCCGGTTCCTCCTGAGAATAGCTCCTTGACCAGGCGTTCAATCCCTGAAGGGCTGCGTCCAGGACGCTTTCGAGCAGGCTTCCAGAGTTCTGAACACCCCGGATCGCCAGCTGCGTGATTCGCCAGGCATCGAACAGAAGCCCGCCGATGCCAAGCGGATCGTCCGTGGCCAGGTCCAGGCCCATGTCCCGGAGGATCTCGGACATCTCCGCGATCTCATCCGTCAATCCGGGAAGCGATGATCCTCCGAAATCCCCGGCTGCCGCCTGGAGCTCGGTGTAGGTGACGAAGCCGTCCAGGGGATCATGCTGGCCCATCGAAGCGACGAGCGGGTAAGTGAGATCGATGCTCATCTTCCAGGCCATCCGCTTCGGTCCGCCGGCCGGAAAGGCTTGAGTGAACCCGGCGTGGGCCGCCTTCGCCAGCTCGATCGCCCAGCCGAGATGCGTCGGATCTCGGGTTGTCCGGCTCACCCGGCTCAAGGCGTGCATCCATTTCGTCAGGTAATGGTAGTACTGCCCGTCCCGCTCCCATTCCAGACGCTCGTTCCTGGGCTTGCCGGCCTGGCGTTCGTTCAGCGGCTTTCCGATCCTCAGACCTCCCCGGGTCGGATGCCGCTCGCCCTCTTTTTCGCCGAGGCCGCTGATCCAGCCGCGCCGCCGGTCGTCCGCGCGGTGCCGGCCGAGGGTCCGATGGACCCGGTCGA
>JADGNU010000084.1 GCA_017883305.1 Candidatus Aminicenantota bacterium
AAGACCATCCTCATCAACGGCGTGTCCAAGTCCTATTCGATGACCGGCTGGCGGATCGGCTTCGCCGCCGGACCGGCCGAAGTCATCGACGGCATGTCCAAGATCCAGAGCCACACGACCTCGAACGCCTGCTCTATCGCCCAGAAGGCCAGCCTCGAAGCCTACGAGGGTCCGCAATACGAAGTCCAGAAGATGGTCGCCGAGTTCCAGCGCCGCCGCAACTACTGCCTGATGCGCCTGGCCACGGTCCAGGGGATGTCGTGTTTCAAGCCGCTGGGCGCGTTCTATCTCTTCCCGAACGTCAAGTCCTTCTACGACAAGGAAGCGAACGGGGCCAAGATCCGCAATTCCTACGGCCTGGCGTATTATCTCCTCAAGGAAGCGCGGGTGGCCATCGTGCCTGGCGACGCCTTCGGCAACGACGATTGCATCCGGCTGTCCTACGCGACGTCGATGACCAACCTCGAGAAGAGCATGGACCGGATCGTCGAGGCCCTGGGCCAGCTCAAGACGGCCAAGAAGGTCAAGCGGGTGGCGCTTAGCAACGTGGTGACCCGGGTGAAAAAGGCCGTTCCGGTCGAGACCGGCATGGACGCCCGGATGCGGGACGCCCTGGTCGCCGAGATGGAAAGCCACCTCGGTTACGAGGGGCGCTATGAGTGGAACGCCCGCATCGGCGGCGCCGTCCTCCAGCTCCGGACCAACGTCGCCCACCTCAACGACTTCTGGGTCGAGAACTTCCCGCCGGCCCCCGCCGAGGCGGACGTCAAGCCGCACGGCGTCGTCTATGCCGTCGACGGCATCGCCGGCCGGGAGCCGCGCGGCTTCTACCACGAGGCCACGCAAACCGGCGTCCTGGTCAACACCGATCTCTACGCCTCGCTCCGCAGCCTGGCCCTCGGCCTGGCCATGGACGTCTCGATGCGGTCGGGCGGGGGCGGGACGTCCGGGGCCATTCGGGGCATGTCAGCCGATATCGACGGCCACGGGCTCGTCCTCATCGGCCCTCCGGGCACGAAGAAGACCGAACTCTTCTTCGAGCTCTTGGCCGACCGGCGCTTTAAGCTCCACGCGAACGATATCGTGTTCGTCGAGATCGCCGGCGGCCGGGCCGCGGCCGACTGCGTCGAACGGAAGCTTTACATGCCGACGACGTCGGTCGAGCTCGACCCCAGACTGGCCGGGCTCTTCGACCGGAGCAAGTGCGAGAACGTCGTCGTCCACAAGGAAGACTGCCTGGACCTGGAATGCCAGCGGGCCGACGACTGCCGGCTCGACAGGGGCTCGGCATACTGCTACAAAGCGGCCAAGGAGGCTCACGCCCTCCTCGACCCGGCCTGGCTCGGCGGCCCGGCCGCGGTCGTGAAGCGGACGAATTTGAGGTGGCTGGTGCTGCTGAGGAACGACTCGACGTCGCCGGCGATCGTCGAGCTCTCGAAAGACGAGGCCCTGCGGACGCTCGAGGCGGGAGAATCGGCCGGGGCCAAGAAATCACTCTCCGGCGGCAAGCCGCAGCCCTTCTACAACCCCCATCTTCTCGGGGCGACGCCGGAGAAGCTCGAGGCCCAGCGGGCTTTCTTCGGCCGGCTCCTCGATTCGACGCGGTGTCTCCTCTTCAACAGCGGGGTCGCCGGGGCCGAGAAGCTCAAGGAGATCGCTTCGAGCGGACGCTGAAGCCGCCGGAATGGGGCCGCTTTCGCGGTTAGCCATCTGCGGTGAGGTCTCTCCTCGAAATATCACCCATTCTTTCACCAGCCGCGATGATTGTGCCCGAAAGGGCGGCGCCCGATAATGCGAAACGGCGGAAGAGCCTCTGGGGGCCGCCTTGAAAAGGTGCTGTGATTGTTCTATAAGAAAGAAGAAAAACAGGTTAGGTCGGAAGGACGATCCATGAAAGCCACTTTTTTATCGAGGAGCCGGACCGCCGCGGGCTTCACTCTCATTGAAGTCCTGATCGTTCTCGGCATCATGGGCATCTTCATGCTCGTGTCGTATCCGAGCATCATGAACACCATGGCCGCTCGGAACCTCGATAACTCGACCCGGGAGATCCAGACCTTCATGCAGCAGACCAAGCTCCGGGCCGTCGACACGAAGATCATCCACCGGGTCCGTTTTTACCTGGCCGACGAGGGCTATTGGGCCTACGAAATGGAGCGTCTGCAGATGGACGGCACATGGGTGAGGGCCGATGGCGCTCCCCGCAAGGTCATTCCGAACGGGTTTAACGTCACCATCTCCCTGCCCCCCTCCGGGGCAGACCATATCGTCATCTTCTCCCCCGTCGGGGCCTTCGTCAACTTCGTCGCTAACCAGAACTCCATCGTCCTCCAGAGTCCCAAGGTCGACCGGCCAGGACAGATGGACGAAAGGGTTCTCAGCTTGTTCATGGGCGGATCGATCCACTACGCCAAGAGAAAGAGCACCTGACATGAAGAGAAAAGAACGTGAGCGCGGTTTCAGCCTCGTCGAGGTCCTGGTCGGCCTCTTCCTTGTCGCCGTCGCCGTCATCGGCCTGGCCGAGCTCTTCCTCGTCGCGGTGACCAACAACCTCAAGGCCGACCGCGTTGCCAACGCGACCTTCCTGGCCCAGCAGCAGATCGATTGGCTCCGCGGCTTCACGCTGGACGAGCTGACGGCCTACGCCGGAACGACCCTGGATTCCCGGGACGAGATCATCGACCTCAACCTGGACGGGACGAACGACTATCGCCGGATCACGGAGTTCCGCATCGCCGACAATACGTTCCAAGTCCTCATCCACGTCTACTCGGCCGAGAAGCTCGGCGTTTCCTCCGCTTCGGAGCTGCTGGCGGACCCCGATCAGCACCGCCCGAAAGCGCTGATCACGACGATCATCACCCGTTAAAGGAGCACGAGCCGTGAGAACCTCAACGACCTCAGCGCCGGAACGGGCCTCGGGTTTCACCATGATCGAGCTCCTCGTCGGCAGCGCCGTCATGCTCGTGGCAGTCCTGGGGGCCTTGTTCATCTATGCGCGCAGCAACAAGGTCTCCGTCGAACAGCAGATGGTCACCGAGGTCCAGAACGACGTCCGCTCCTCGATGTTCTTCCTCAGCCGGGACCTGCGCATGGCCGGGGCCGGGTTGCCCGAAGAGTTCTCGGGCTATTTCATCGAGGGACAGGACAACGAGGACCAGGGCGGCGGCGAAGTCCTGCCGGACCGGGTGACGATCATGGGCAACATCGAGGACCCGCTTAACCTCCCCCTCCGGGACTACAATGGGTCTTCCGCTAATCTTACGATCGAAGACTTCAGTTTCGAGCAGTATTCTTATCCCGACGCCTTCTACGACAACAAATTCGTCCTCGTCCTGCCCAACCCCGAATCTGGCTGCCGCGCCGGGGAGATCCGGATCATCACCCACGTCACCCACAACGCAGGGGGGACCAACGAGAAGTTCAACTTTTCGCCCGGGCAAGCCCCTGGGGTCAACTCGCCGGGCGGCCTATCCGGGACGTGCGGCAGCCCCAACGATTACGACGGGGGCACGGTCAGCTTTATCAACGTCAAGGGATATTGGCTCGACGTCACCGGCAACTACCCGGGGCTGACCGCGGGCATCAACGGCTACATCGGCGGCGGGGAGGGCGGTGTGCTCTACTGCACCCACAACGGCGTCCACTTCCCTATGGCCCGGAACATCGAGAACTTCCAGCTCGAGTATAACGGCGACATGAACAACGACCTCGTTCTCGACGGCTGGTCGCCCTGGAACGCCGCTTGGACTCTGCCCGAGATCGCCAGGATCCAGCAGGTCCGCATGTGGGTCCTCGGCCGGACGGACCAGGCCTTCACATCGGTCGGAGGCACGGTCCCCGGCGCCATTCAGACCTACCGCCGGCCGACCCTTTCCAACAGCCCCGGGGCCGCCGCCGACGACAAGCACAAGCGGTACCTTCTCGAATCCACGTCCAATATCCGGAACATGAGCCTTAATCTCTACAACCTCGGCCAGCGATGAGGAGCATTCCATGACCAGACAAGCCGTTAGGCATAGTCGGGAACGGGGGTCCGGCCTCATCGTCATCATCATGATCGTCGCCTTCATGCTGGCCGTGGGGATGCTCCTGTTGACCGTCACGGGGACGAGCCCCAAGGCGTCCGACAATATGCGTCTTCAGGGCATGGCCTTCGACGCCGCCGAGGCGGGCTTCAACGCCGCCTGGGTCATCCTCAACGACAACTTCCTCAACAAGGTCACGTCGAGCTTCAACGGCCAGTACCGGACGAACTTCGGCGGGGCGCCGGGCCTGGACGACCCGGCCAGCCCGAGCTATTTCCGCGGCCTGACCGACGAGCAGCTCGTCGCCGATGTCGCCACCGACAACACGGTCGCCAATCCGGCCCTCTTCAGCTCCGAGCCCCTGGCCACCGACGCGCGCTGCCAGTTTACGGTCTTCCTCGTCAACGACGAAGCGCCTGGCACGATCACGGCCGACGATCGCGACTGCATCCTCATCTGCATCGGCCGCGGACCGCGCAACACCTACAAACGTCTCGAGATCGTCATTGAGGTGGGGTCCTAGGACCCCCAGAAAGGGGATACGCTATGAACCACGAAGGCTTGAAGCGCCAAGGGAGCCTTTACGTTCTCGCTGTCCTCTGCGTTGCTGTCGCCGCGGCCGTCATCGTGCCGCGCCTCTGGCCGCAGACGACCCAGGCCTGCACCGAGTACACGCGGGCCTTCGGAGAGAACTTCAATGATGTCACCTATAAGGATCTACCGCTGAGCTCGGTCGCCCGCTGGCCCTCCGGGCCGATCACGCTGCCGGCCCTGGGGTCGAACTTCGTCGTCGGCTCCGCCGACAGCATGGGCCGCAGGATCTACCAGTGCGCCGCGGGCGACTTCACCGGCGACAGCTATCCGGACCTCATCGGCCTGGACATCACGGGGGAATTTCCGGTGACCGGCTCCAACCCCTGGTCCGAGCTCCGGATTATCCGGAACCTCTATCCGACCAACATGGGCGCCGCTCCCCTTTTCCAGGTCAACATGGCGACCTCCTTCGAGAAATTCTACACTCACACGGGTCCCGCCGCCATGACGGTCGGAGACTATAACGGCGACGGTCTGCTCGATTTCTTCTTCCTGCGCAACTCCAATGACGAGTTCGGCTACACGAACTTCCTGGCCACGATGTACATCAACACGGGCACGGCCGCCGTGCCCGATTTCCGGGCCCACAACCTCTCGCCGAACCTCGACTTCACCTCCCGCTTCCAGACCGCCGGCATCTACCTCTTTTGGGCGGCCAACCACCTCTTCTCCGTGGATATCGACAAGGACGGCGACCTCGACATCTTGGCCATCAGCCAGGACAAGATCTTCCTCCTCCGGAATCCCGGGGCCGGCAACTTCAACCTCGCCGGGTGGAGCATCACCGAGCTGTCCTACGACGCCAGGACCGGTTTCGCCGGCGCCCCCGGCGGCTCGGCCGTGGCCGCGGCCGATTTCGACGGCGACGGCGATGACGATATCGTCGCCGGCACGGTCGGCACGACCCCTTATCTCGTCTACTACGAGAACGACGGGACGGGCCATTTCAGCCGCAACCAGCTCGTCATCCCGAACGCGACGTGCGTCGCCGTGGTCGGTATCTTGGCCAACGACTTCACCGGCGACGGCCGGCCAGACCTTTTCGTGGCCACGGACTCTGCCTACGGCAGCGTCCCCCAGGCCCGCATCTGGTTCATGAGGAACCGCGGCCTGGTGAACGGCGATGTCAATTGGCAGTTCCAGTGCCTCAACGCCTGCACGCCGCCCACTCCCTCCCCCTACGACATCGACATGAGCACGCCCCTCGACTACGACCAGGACGGCGACATCGACATCGTCATCGCCGACGCCAATCATTCCGGCGACTATTACTACATCGAAAACGAGCTGGCCGGGGTCTATGAGCTCTACGGCCAGGCCACGTCGACCAACATCGGGGCCGGTCTTCTCGACGCCCGTCTCCACGCCGTCACCCGCGTCCGTGTCACCTCCATCCGCCAGGGCGTCATCGGCGGCTCCAGCGCAGGGCTCGCCGTCGAGGTCCAGTTCTCCAACAACGGCGGCCACACCTGGGAGACCTACCAAACCTTCTCCGACGCCGAGATCGTCAACCGCACGAACCTGGACTGGTACGATTTCAAGAACTTCGGGGCCGACCTCCGCTGGCGGATCATCTTGACCGCGGAAGAGGACCCGATGGTCGATTACGAGCACGCCTCGTTCGAAACGCCAGACGTCGACGATCTCCAGATCGAGTTCATCTACGTCGACCGGCGGGAGTACTCCCGGGCCTCGTCCGCGGCGACCGTCGTCACGGCCAGCGGCATCAACAAGAAGCTCGTTATCGGCTCGTCCTTCATTTTCCCCGGCTGGGAGGGCCAGCTCCGGGCTTACGACGTATCCGCTGTCACGTTCGTCGCCGGGGCGAGCTCCGAGCTCCAGACGATCACCACATCGAACCTCAATGATGCCACCGGCCGGGACCTGATCGCCGGAGCCGCGATCTACTGGGACGCCGGCACGCTCCTCAACGACCGGAGCCCCGATTCTCGCACGGTCTATACCGCCATTCGGCCGGGCGGCACCTTGACCCTTGACTTGGTGCGGACGGCCTTCACCCGGGCCAATGTGGGAAACGTCGCGACCGCCGGAAGCCTGGCCTGGTGCCTCCAGGACTTCAATAACGACAATGCCGGGCTGATCGATTTCGTCAGGGGCGCGAACCGCTACTGGAAGCTCGGCGACATCAACCATTCGACGCCGGTCGTCGTCGGCCCGCCTGACGGGGATGCCGCCTACATGGGCACGGGCTACGCGGCCTTCAAGACGGCCTACGCCTCGAGGCCTAAGGTCATCTACGTCGGGGCCAACGACGGCATGCTCCACTGCTTCGACAGCGCCACGGGCGAGGAGCTCTGGGGCTTCATCCCTTATAACCTCCTGCCCAAGCTCAGGAACATGTACGCCGTCGACACGGCTAATAGCAATACGCGCTATTACGTCCACGATGTCTATTGCGACGGCTCCCCCGCCGTGGCCGACGTCCAGATCGGGGGGACATGGAAGACGGTGCTCGTCACCGGCCAGGGCCCGGGCAGCGGCAGCTCGCTGGCCGGGGGCCCCGGGAGCCTAAATTTCTATTGGGCCCTCGACGTCACCGACCCCACGAACCCCCAGCCTCTCTGGGAGATCACGCACAAGGACGGGCAGAACAGGACGACGATGGGGGAGACCTGGTCAACTCCGGCCATCGGCAAGGTCAACCAAAACGGCACAACCCGCTGGGTGGCTTTCATGGGGTCAGGATACGACAACGACAACGACCCTGCCGCTAAAGTCGCCGGGCGGCATTTCTATGTGGTTCGCCTGGATACGGGAGTCATTATCAAAAATCAGACCGTCGCCAACGTCAATACGAACAACTTTTCCGGCGTGAAGAAGCCCTACAAGTACACTGATATCGCGGCGGCCATCGTCGGTTCCCCGACGGCCATCGATCTCGACGGGAACGGTTTTACCGACTCGGTCTTCGTCGGCGACCTTGACGGGCGTCTCTACCGCATGAATTTCGCCGACTCGAAGCCCGCCAGCTGGACCCTCGATGCGATCTACACCGACAACCTCAATTACCCGATCATCTCCAAACCTGCGGCCTGGGTCGATCCGCTGGAAGGCGGACCGGCGCGGGCGCACGTCTATTTCGGCACGGGCGGTGACGACAGGGCGCCGGCCGACCGGGATTATTCGTTCGTCGGCATCGTCGACAACGGCGGCAACGCGGCGACCGTCGAATGGTATATCGGCGTCCCCGCCCGGCTGAATCTCTCCGACACCATCGCGCGGGGAACGCTGGGCACCGGCAGCAAGATCTGGGCCGACCCGGTCCTGGCCGACCAGGTCGTCTATTTCAGCACTTTGCGGGGCAGCATCGAGGCTGTCAATCCCTGCGTCAACCTCGGTGACGCCGGCCGCCTCTATGCCCGCTATGTGCGCTTCACTTCGGCCATCCCCGTCGGCGGCACCGCGTTCAAGACGACGGCGACGACGCCTCCCGAATACCTCGACCTGCTCAGCAAGGCCCGCCGGGCCGTGACCGTCGGCGAGGCGGAGCGCGTGGGCGGCCGCCTCAGCAAGCGTGAGATCTACGTCCAGCAGTACGATTCGACGCTGGAGAAGTTGGAGCAGCCCATCGGGTCGCTCCTCCGGATCAAGTCCTGGAGGGAGATCTACAGGATCATCTGGTAGGATTTGAAAGGCCTCCCGCCCACTGCGATTGACAGGCGGCGGGCGGGGGGCGATAATAGCATGGGAATGAGAATGAAGAAATTATTGATATTCATCGCCGTCTTCGGATTCGCCGCGTCCCTAGGCGCTCAAAGCCTGACTGACCTGGCCAAAATGGAAAAGGCCCGCCGCGCGAGCCTCAAGGGCCGCCATGCCGTGGTCATCACGGGGGCGGATCTTCTGCGTGTTCAGAAGGCCCCCGCCGTCCAGGTCACGAATCTCGAGGAAACCGCCGGCCAGGCCGTCTCCGGAGAAGGCCAGGACGTCGACCCGGGAACGGTCTCGGAGGAGTCCGAACCGGCGACCCCGCCTTCCGGCTCAAGGGCTCCCTCGGGCCGGCGCATCGTGCCGAGCGTCGCGCCGGACGGTCCGGTGATCATGGGCGACGCGAACCGCGATCGGGCCGAAAGCGGCGGGACCCTTGAAGCCCAGCTCAAAGGGGCCAAGGAACTTGTCGACCTCCTGACCACTAAGATGGCGGCCCTGCGCCAGCAGTTCGAATCCCAGGACGCCATGGTCCCCGGATACGTCATCCAGCAGCAGCTCGACGAGACCGGTCAGCGGCTCGTCAAGGCTCAGGCCCAGCAGGCCCGGATCGAAGATCAAATCGCCAGAGGCGCCAAGCCCAAGAAGGCCCCCGGCGAGCCCGAGCGCTAGGCCCTTTCCTCCAGTTTTTCCGCTATGAGATGAAGCAGGAAGAGGTGCGCTTCCTGGATGCGGGGCGTGTCGCAGGAGGGCACGTCGAGGAGGAAGTCGGCCAACGGCGCCGTCGCCCCTCCCCTTTCTCCGGTAAGAGCCACGGTGACGAGGCCCGCGGCACGGGCCGTCTTGAGCGCCGTCATGATATTGGGAGAGGTCCCGCTCGTCGTCAAGGCCAGGGCCACGTCACCCGACTTCCCCAGCGCCTCGATCTGGCGGCTGAAGACGTGATCGAAGCTCCTGTCGTTGCCGATGGCCGTGAGACAGGACGTGTCCGTGGTCAGCGCGATGGCGGAAAGGGGCGGCCGATCTCTTCTCGAGAAACCGTTGACGAGCTCGGCCGCGAAATGCTGGGCCTCGGCGGCGCTCCCGCCGTTGCCGAAAATAAGGATCTTGCCGCCGGCGCGAAGTCTCGTGGCGATGGCTTCGGCCGCGGCTTCGAGAACGGGCCCACGCACGAGAAGGAATCTTCGGAGAATTTCGTCGAGTTCCGCGGCGCTTTTCTCTGCCAAATCGCTCATCGATCTACTCCTGTCAGGATCGCTTCCCGGACCTTCTCCATCAGACAGGCCATCGTCTCGAGAGTGAAACCCGTCACGGGGACGGGTTCATGAAAAACCGCCCGGATGGTCCCCGGCCGGGCGTACCACTGGCCCTTGGGCATGAGCTCGCGGGTTCCGGAGATCGTCACGGGGATGATCGGCGCGCCGCTCTCGAGGGCCAGGAAGAAGCCGCCCCGGTGGAACGGGCCCGGGCGGCCGTCGAGCGTCCGCGTCCCCTCCGGGAAGATCAGGAACGAATAGCCTTTCTTCTTCATGAGCGAGGCCGCTCTGGCGATGCTCTTCTTCCCGCCTTCGGCGCCCTTCCGATCCACGGGAACGAAGCCGACGAATCGCATGGCGGTCCCGACGATGGGGATACGCAGCACGGACTTCTTGAGGACGGCCCGGGCGGCGCCGGGGATGAACAGCATGACCAGGGGCCCGTCGAGAAAGCTGGCGTGGTTGGGCATGATGACATAAGGCGTCCCTTTACGGATCCACTCGAGCCCATAGGCCTCGATCCTGATGCCGAGGATGCGCCGGCTCACGCGCATGGCCCAAAGCCCGACCGCAATGAGCGGCTCCCGGAGTCCCGTCAGCATGCAGAAGATGATGAACGGTGTGATACCGATGACCAGAATAATGTAGAAAAGAACGAGGAGAAGGGTTCGCATGAAAGCGGGCCCGATTATAGCACATCCACGGTTCCGTCAAGACTTGATCGACCAACCCGATTCGATTGTCCGGAAGAGTTCAG
>JADGNU010000293.1 GCA_017883305.1 Candidatus Aminicenantota bacterium
CGCATCCTGGGCATGGGGGACATCCTGACGCTGATCGAGAAGGCCCAGGACCAGTCCGATGTCGCCGAGGCCGAGGAGATGGCCCGCAAGCTCCGCAAACAGGAGTTCACCCTCGACGATTTCAGGAAGCAGATCGTCCAGATGAAAAAGATGGGCTCGCTCACGGACCTCCTGGGCCATCTTCCCCAGGTGGGGCCGTTCAAGGCCCTGGGCAAGGCCCAGATCGACGACGGAAAGATCGTCCACTTCGCAGCCATCATCGATTCCATGACCTCCGAGGAACGGGCCAACCCCAAGCTGCTCAATGGCAGCCGAAGGGCCCGCATCTCCCGCGGCAGCGGCCGGCCGGTCCACGAGGTCAATCAGCTGGTCAAGCAGTTCCAGGAAATGCAGAAGATGATGAAGCGGGCTTCGGTCCAGAAGCTCCTGAGCGGCCTGAAATAGGCCTTGCTCCTAGCGTTCGAGGAGGTGCTCGACGCATTCGAGCCAGAAGGCGGCGTAATCCTCCCAGAACACGAAGTTCAGGCCCCAGTGCGGGGCTGGGTCGGACATGTAGGCCAGGACCCGGCCGCGGCCGCAGCTCCGGACCGCCAGGAGAGGATCGCCCGAGTCCCGGACCTCGAGGAGGACCCGGCCCTCGGGTATGGCCATCGTCTTGTTGTAGCCGAGGATCGGGGGCATCGTCCGGAGGTTGATCGACTTGAAGAAGCGCTCACCGGCGGCCGTGAGCTCGGCGTCAAAGCCCTCGGTGCTTTCCACGAGGTCCTCGTGATCCAGGCAGCGGACCGGGAGGACCTCCCGCAAGCGGGTGCGGCCCCAGCCGCCCTTGCCCAGCTCCCCGGTGAACGAATACCAGCCGCCGAGGAACATGGCCGATTTGCCTTCCTTGATGGCCTCGACGGTCAGGCGGATCCGGTCCGGATAGGTCAGGACCGCCGACCCGAACTTCTCGCGGTCGAAAAAGTTCGGGGCCAGCTGGAACAGCTTGGCGTCGACGTCGCTGAAGACGAAGACGTCGTAATCGGCAAGGATGCGCTCGTAGTCTCCCGGACCGAGCTTGTTGTAGAAATCCCAGGACGGCACGGACTCGACCTGGTGCTTCCCGTTCGATTCCAGGGCTTCCTTGAGCCACTTGCCGTAGTTGAAGATATCGAGCCCCTTGGGGGAGTGATAGAAAGGCGTTTCGGCGAAAACGGGTCCGGTCAGGACCGCCCAGTCGCCCACGTAATAGATCTTGGCCATGTCCCTGATCTCCTTCTTGGGTTAGGATAGCAGAGAACGGCGCCGAGAGGAAGTCCCCTTCGGGGTCTGTCCTCTCGAGGGGACAGGCCCGATTTTCAGTTGACTTGGACCCCGAATTCCGCTATCATTCTCGAGCAAATACGTCGACCAGGGAAGTGAAACCACAATGATGAGCATGCGCTTGATGAGATTTGGCACCAAGAAGAAACCGACCTACCGGATCGTGGTGATGGACTCGAAAAGAGCCCGCCAGAGCCAGGCCCTGGACACGCTGGGTACCTATTCCCCCCTCGACGACCCTGCCGGCGTCAAGCTGGACCTCGCAAAAGCGAAGCAGTGGATCGCCAAGGGCGTCCGCCCGTCGAGCACGGTCCAATCCCTGTTGGACAGGCTTTCCAAGCCCGCGAAGCCCGCTCGTGCTGTGAAAGCATAAAGGAGGTCACCGTGAAAGAACTCGTTGAGCTTATTGCCAAGGCGTTGGTGGACCAACCGGACCGCGTGCAGGTTTCCCAGCTCGAGGGCGAACAGACCACCATCCTCGAGCTCAAAGTCGCCCCGGAAGACCTCGGCAAGGTGATCGGCAAGCAGGGCCGGACGGCGCGAGCCATCCGGATCATCCTCGGCGCCGCGGGGATGAAGCTGAAGAGGCGTTTCAATCTCGAGATCATTGAAAAGCCCTGACCTCGTCGCCCTCGGCAAGGTCGTCCGAAGCCAGGGGAGCGACGGCCGCCTCAAGCTTCGGCTCAACGAAAAAGGGCCGACCGGGTTCGTAGGCACAAAGGTTTATTTCCGGCGCGGGGACGCCTTCGAGGCTTTCGAGGTCGAATCCCTGACCCTCGACCGCAACGCCTACATCCTGAAGCTCAAGGGCATCGATTCCCTGGCCGCGGCCGACGCCCTGGCCGGACACGATGTTTGCGCGGCCGAGTCGGATTTTCAGGGACTCGGCGAGGATCGATTCTACGACTTCCAGGTCATCGGCTGCCGGGTCCTGACCCGCGAAGGGGCCGAGGTCGGGAAGGTCGAGGCGATCCTGGCGGCCGGAGGACCGGTCCTGCTCGTCGTGAGACAGGCGGACCGGGAGATGTACATCCCCTTCACGGAGGCCATTTGCGTGAAGGTGGACATGGAGGCGGGAGAGGTCGTCATCGACCCCCCGGACGGTCTTTTGGACTTGAATGAGATTTGATATAATCACGATTTTCCCGGAGATGTTTACCGGCATCTTTTCGGGCGGGGTCGTCAAGAGGGCCCTGGACCGGGACGTCCTCCGGATCGAGGTGCATGACCTGCGGGACTTCACCACGGACAAGCACCGCCAGGTCGATGACCGGCCCTTCGGGGGCCTGGAAGGAATGGTTTTGAAGCCCGAGCCGATCTTTCGCGCCGTCGAGGCCGTCCGTCAGGACGGGGGGAGCAAGGTCTATCTGCTCTCGCCCCAAGGCCGGACCCTGGATGCCGAACTGGCGCGCGAGCTGGCCGCGGAGCGTCAGATCATTCTCATCTGCGGGCGGTACGAAGGGGTCGACGAGCGCGTCGCCGAGCATCTCGCCGACGGCGAGATCTCGATCGGCGATTATGTCCTGTCGGGCGGGGAACTGGCCGCCGCGGTCGTCGTCGACGCGGCCGCGCGCTTCATTCCCGGCGTCGTCGGCAAGGAGGGGTCCGTGCGGAACGACTCCTTCTGCGGCGGCATCCTGGACTATCCCCAATACACGCGGCCGCGCGAATTCCGCGGCCTGAAAGTGCCTGCGGTGCTCTTCTCGGGCGACCATCAGAAGGTCGAGCGCTGGAGGCGGACCAAAGCCCTGGAAAAAACGGCCCGGCAGCGGCCGGACCTTGTCAAACCGGGAGCCCTGTCCCCGGAAGACCGGAAGCTTCTGGAGAAAATCCCGAACGAAAGGACAAACAAATGAACCTCATCAATGCGCTCGAGGATAAACATCTCAAGAAAGACCTCGTGCCCTTCAATGTCGGCGACACGGTCAAGGTCCACTACATCATCCGGGAAGGGGACAAGGAACGCATCCAGATCTTCCGCGGGGACGTCATCGCCAAGCGCGGCGGCAGTATCAAGGCCACCTTCAC
>JADGNU010000085.1 GCA_017883305.1 Candidatus Aminicenantota bacterium
GCTCCCCTTCGAGACACGGCTCCACTTCCTCGAATCCGACATCATCGGGCGCGCGGCGAAGGGTGAGAAAGAGCTGCGCCGCGCGGGAGAGAAGATCCGGGAGGCGGCCGAAGGTATCCGGGCCGGCGAGTTCAAAGCCCGGCCCGACTGGCATAGCTGCTCGGTCTGCGAATTCAAGACAATTTGCCCTTCTTCGTTCGCCTTTTAAAAAGGAAGGGGTCAAACCTACCTTTCGTTACTTTTTTCCGGCGATGGCGGCCGGACCAGGGACGATCCTAATCCCGATCTCGCGAGAAAGTAACGAAAGGTAGGTTTGACCCCTTCTGATGGACGGCCTGTCCCCTTCGGGGACTGTCCCCTATTGAGGTCTGACCCAGAAGGGCATGATGGCCCAGATCTTCGTCTGCTTCATCATCCGGGCCGTCTCCAGGATCTTTTCGCGCCCCGTCGCGCTCTTCAGATCGAGGCCGAGCCCCGGCCGTCCGGCCAGGGACTGCCAGAGCGTGCGCTTCCGGGGCCAGACGTCCAGACGGACCTCCTCGTCGGCGCTGATGCCGGCTTCCTTCTTGGCCAGACCGATGGCCATGGTCAGGCCGCCGATCTCGTCGACGAGCTTGAGGTCCTTGGCCTGGCGGCCGGTCCAGATGCGGCCCTTGCCGACGGCATCGACGGCGTCGCGGGTCAGGCCGCGGCCCTCGGCCGCCCGGGTCAGGAACTGCTCGTAGATCCAGAGGAGCTCTTCCTTGAGGAGCTTGCGCTCTTCGTCGGTGAACGGCCGGAAAGGCGAGAAGGCGTCCGCCTTTTCCCCGAAGACGAGTCGTTCCGTGGTCACCCCGAGCTTCGTCAGGAGCCCGTCGATGCTGAACTTGCCCGCCAGGACGCCGATCGATCCGGTCAGCGTCTGGGGCTCGGCGACGATCTTCGTCGCCGGCATGGCGATCCAATAGCCACCCGAGCCGGCCACATCCGACATGGAGACGATCACGGGCTTGGCTTTCTTGGCCAACGCGACTTCCCGCCAGATGACGTCCGAACCGACCGAGGACCCGCCGGGGCTGTCGATCCGGAGGACGATGGCCCTGACGGACGGGTCGGTGCGCGCCGTGCGGACCCAGCGGGCGACCGTCGAGCCGCCCATGATCTGGGGCAGGCTCTCGCCGGTCATGATCGTGCCCACGGCGTAGATCAGGGCGATCTTGCTGGCGCCCGACTCCAAGCCGACCGACGAGGGCTTGATCCGCGTGTAGTCCTCGAACCGGACCGGGAGGAGCGTCCCGCCATCGCGGCGCAGGAGAGACTGGACCTCGTCCTCGTAGAGGCAGTCGTCGACGAGGCCCGCGGTCTTGGCCTCCTCGCCCTGGAAGAAGCCGCGGTCGATAAGCGCCCGGAACTCGGCTTCCGTCTTGCCGCGGGCCTTGGCCGCGGTCGCCACGTACTGGTCGAAGATGTCGGCGTAGAGGGACTGCATCTCCTCGCGGTGGGCCGGCGTGAACCCCTTCTCGGTGAACATGTTGTAGGCGGTCTTGTATTGCTCGACGTGCTCGAACTCGGCCCGGATGCCGAGCTTGTCGAGGGACCCCTTCAGGAACGGGACGTAGCCGCCGATGCCGTTGACCCCGAGCCAGCCTAGGGGCTGGAGGATGATCCGGTCGCAGGCCGTGGCCACGAAATATTCCATGTCGAAGTCAGGGGCCTCGTCGATCAGGGCGTAGACCTTCTTTCCGGAGCGGCGGAAGTCGAGGATGGCCTCGCGCATCTCGTTGGCCTTGGCCCAGTCGCATTCGAGAAGGCCGAGCCGCAGGACGACGGCCTGGATGCGGCCATCGACCTTGGCCTTGCGGAGGTTCTCCCAGAGATCGTGCAGGGCGAGCGGTCTCGTCCCGAGCAGGAACGAGACCAGGGCGTCGGGCGGAGCGATCTCGGGGACGGAGCCGGCCAGCGGGACCTCGAGATAGCCGCGTGCCGGGATCTCGACCGCCCTTCCCCCGATATCCTCGACGAGGACGAAGATTGTGCCGACCGCGGCCAGCGCAAGAAAGAACAGAATGATCAGGATGATGTAGGTGGATTTCTTCATGGCGGCTCCTCGTTCCCAGGCTCCCCGATTCTAGCAGAAACCCGCTTGATTTCAATCTGGAAAATATGGAGAATGGGCTTTCAGACCGCCGCGCCTTCCCGCTGCGGGGCCGGCGCAGGCGGGAGAGTCAGGAGGTATGGGGAATGTCCCTTTCAAAGCTCTATGTCGGTAACCTCAATTACGGAATAACTGAAGACGCACTGAAACAGCTGTTCGGGCAGCATGGCGAGGTTACCTCGGTCAACATCCTGCAGGGCCGCGGTTTCGGCTTCATCGAGATGGCGACGCCCGAAGCCGCCCAGGATGCCAAGGGCAAGCTCAACGGCACCGAGTTCGACGGGCGCAAGCTTATCGTCAACGACGCCCGG
Organism: Candidatus Aminicenantota bacterium; assembly: GCA_017883305.1. Classification (GTDB taxonomy): domain Bacteria; phylum Acidobacteriota; class Aminicenantia; order Aminicenantales; family Saccharicenantaceae; genus RBG-16-66-30. Next base: position 2,446 of record JADGNU010000085.1, read on the forward strand.
CCCCGGGCCGAGCGGCCGGGTGCCGACCGGCGTCCCGGCTTTGGCGGCGGAGGCGACCGCGGAGGCTTCTCGCGCTTCTAGCCGGTTCCTGAATTCCCCTCCTTGTCGGCCGTCCCCTGGGGACCGGGGGGATTCTCTCTGTTTTCTGATGGGAGTAAACTTTAGGGGGCGGCCTTTCGTTGAACGCTATGAGGTCCCATGAGTGAAGTCTCCGCGGGTCGAGAGGTCGGGGCGGTCGAAATCGCCTTTCTTCTCGAGAAGATCCGGGAGGGGGACCGAGAGGCGTTCATGACGATCATCCGGCTCTACCAGCAGAAAGTGTTCGTCATGGCCTATTCGATCCTCAGGGACCGCGAGGACGCCCTCGACGCCGTCCAGGAGACCTTCCTCAGGCTCTATCAAAAGGCCGCCCTCTACAAGCCCGGGAAATCCTTCCAGGGCTGGCTCCTGGAGATAGCCAAGAACATCAGTATCGACAGCTACCGGAAACACCAGCGGAAGCGGCGGGAATGGGAAACGACCAAGCCGCTCGAGGAGATCCCGGTCGCCGCCGCGCCGTCCCGTGACGGAGACTCCGCCGCCTCCGACCTGCGCGGCGCTTTCGCCCGGTGCGTCGATACGCTGGCCGAGCGGCAGAAGATGGTCTTCGTCATGAGGCACTACAACGAGCTCCAGTTCAACGAGATCTCCGAGACGATGAAGATCTCGATCGGAACGGCCAAATCGCTCCATTTCAAGGCCGTCCAGAATCTCCGGAAACGACTGGCGCCGGTATTGGGGATCGAACCATGAGCCGATCGAAGATGACCCGGGCGGATTGGGCGGACTTCCTGTCGAAAGACACGGATGAGGCAAGGAGACAGGCGATGAGTGAACATATCGGGAAGGACCCGGAGCGCCGGGCCGAGGCCGACGCGATCGAACGGCTTCTCAAAGAAACGGAGGCGGTCAGGTCCGAGATCCGCGAAGCGGCCGCCTCGGTCGACTGGGACGTCCTGCCTGCGGTCATCGCCGACCGCGCCCTGGCCGCGGACGTCAAAGCCGGCCGCCGGATTTCGGCCCCCCGTCCCTGGGTTTGGTGGACCTCGTTCCAGATGAAGCCCGCGCTCGTCGGGCTCGCCGCCGGGCTCATGGTCGGCGCCGTGGCCATGTACTTCGCGCTGAGGACTCCCGGGGTGCCGGCGGACCGGGAAGGCGGCTATCACGCCTCCGTGGAGTTCCTGGATCGGGCCGAGCTGGAGATGGCCCGCCGGAACACGCTCGATTACCTGGAGAAGAGCCAGTACGTGCTCCTCGACGTCTTCGAATCGGCCGGCGAAGGCCCCGTCGTGCCGGCGGCCGTCCGCTGGGAACGGGCCCGGGACCTCCTCCAAAAGAAAAAATACCTCAATGCCCAGCTCGAGAGGTTCCAGATGTCCAAAGCCAAGGCCATCTGCGACCAGATCGAGATGCTCTTTCTCGAGCTCTCCCAGATCGACGAGGAGCTGCCGGCCGCCGAGATGGGGAGGATCCGGGAGTATGTCGAGGGGCGCCAGCTGCTCCTCAAGATCAATCTGGTCAAGAAAGAACTGCAAAGCGGGGTTTGACATGAGAAAAACCACCCTGACATGCTGTCTGGTCCTCGTCCTCGGACTGGGCGCGGTCCCGGCTCGGATCTCGGCCCGGACTGCCGGAATCCAAGCCGGGATCCAGGCCGCGACGGACGAATCCCTGTTCCGTGAGGCCAAGCTCCTCCTCTTCGACAAGAGCTGGAAGGCGGCGCTCGACAAGATCGACGAGCTCATCGACAAGTTCCCCTCGAGCCCGCTCTCCGGCCAAGCCCTCTTTTATAAAGGAGAGTGCCTGAGCGGCATCGGCGGCCGGGAGAGGGAAGCCCTGCGCGCCTACAAGGGCTACATCGGGCTCGATGACGCCAAGCCCAGTCTCGTCGAGGAATCCGAAGGTTCGATCGTCGATCTGGCCTTCGACCTGTACAAGGAGGGGAACGAGTCCGCCCTCCGGGAGATCGAGAGCCGGCTCGACCATGAGAATAAGGTCGTCCGCTACTACGCGGCCTACAAGCTGAGCTTCGTCTCCGACAAGAAGGAGGCGGTCAAGGCCGCGCCCATCCTCTCGAGGATCGTCGAGACCGAGAAAGACCCCGAGCTCCTCGACCGGGCCCGCATCGCCCTGTTGCGCGTCTCGCCGGAAAGCCTCAAGTCCGCCGAGGATCGGAAGCCCCAGGTCGGGGTCACGGCCCGGATGCTCAGGATCCGCATCCGGAAGGCGGGGCAGCGGGAGCCCGCCTTTTCACTCAACATCCCGTTCGCCCTGGCCGACCTGGCCTTGAGCGCCATGGACGAGGACGACAAGGCGGCCATCCGCAAGAAAGGCTACGACATCACCAAGATCATCACCGAGCTGTCGAAGTCCAAGGAGAGCATCCTGCGCATCGCCGGCGACGACGGCTCGATCATCGAGATCTGGATCGATTAGCAAACCCGAAGAGGAGAACCCCCATGAAGAAAACCACCATCGTTATCCTGGCCCTGTTCGCGATCATCGCCCTGGCCGCTCCCGCGGTCGCGGCCAACCGTAACGACTTCAAGGTCATCCAGTCGGCTGTCAAGAAGAGCCCCAACCCGGAATATGTCGAGGGTCGTGAGGTCCGGTGGTTCAAGGTCCTGATCACCGACAGCAAGTCGAGCGAGGCCAAGGTCAAGCTGACCCTGCCCGTCGCCCTCATCGAGCTCATCCTGAGCTGCGATGACACCCGTCACGTCAAGATCAATGACGACAAGTACGGCCGGTGCGAAGTCGACCTCAAGGCCCTCTGGACCGAGCTGAAGAAGGCCGGGCCCATGTCGATCATCGAGATCGAGGACGAAGGGGCCGTCGTCAAGGTCTGGCTGGAATAGCCTCGGGAGGCCCGCTCAACGGCTCGTGCGCGGGCCAGCCGGGGGCTGGTTCCGTTGACAAGACCTCGAGGCGCCCATAAAATGGGAGGGCCAGGAGGTCGATCGTGGGTAGAACGCTGACGGAAAAGGTCCTCGGCCGCAAAGCCGGCAAAGACGTCCAGGCGGGCGAGGTCGTCACCGTATCGCCCGACTACGTCCTGTCCCACGACAATTCGGCGGCCATCATCCAGGAATTCCGGAAGCTCGGCGTCAAGAAGGTCAAGGCACCTGGAAAGATCGTCATCGTCCTCGACCACATCGTCCCGGCCGCCGACGAGAAGTACGCCCAAAACCACAAGACGATCCGCGAGTTCGTCGCCGAGCAGGCGATCCCGAACTTCTTCGACATCAACACCGGCATCTGCCACCAGGTCCTGCCCGAACAGGGATTCGCCCTGCCGGGCCTGGTCATCGTCGGCAGCGACTCCCACACGCCGAGCTACGGCGCCCTGGGCGCCTTCGCCACCGGCATCGGCCGGACGGAGACGGCCTGCACCTGGGCGACCGACGAGATCTGGCTCCGCGTGCCCGAGACCATGCGCATCGACCTCTCCGGCCGCATGAGCCCCGGAGTATTCGCCAAGGACCTCAGCCTCAAGCTCATCGGCGACCACGGCGCCGAGATGGCCAACTACAAGGCCGTCGAGTTCGACGGCCCCGCGGCCCGCGATTTCAGCGTCGGGGCGCGCCTGACCCTGGCCAATATGTCCGCCGAGATGGGGGCCAAGAACGGCTACTTTGCCCCTGACGACAAGGCCCTGAAATGGCTCGAGGGCCGGGCCCGCGGGCCCTTCACCGCCGTCTCATCCGATCCGGATGCCTCTTACGAATCCGTGCTCGCCTACGATCTCGACGCGCTCGAGCCCCAGGTCGCCTGTCCCCACTCGGTCGACAACGTCAAACCGGTCGCCGCCGTCGCCGGAAACCCCGTCAATCAAGTCCTCATCGGCACGTGCACGAACGGCCGCCTCGAAGACCTCGAAGCCGCGGCGGCCATCTTCAAAGGCCGCAAGGTCCACCCGTCGGTGCGGGTCCTTGTCCTCCCGGCCTCGTGGGCGGTATACCGCGAGGCTCTCAAGTCGGGCGCGCTCGCCGTCCTCGTCGACGCGGGGTGCGTCATCCTCAACTCGGGCTGCGGGCCCTGCCTCGGCGCTCACGAAGGCCTGATGGCCGCCGGCGAGGTCTGTCTGAGCACTTCGAACCGGAACTTCCGGGGCCGGATGGGCCACCGCGATTCCGAGATCTACCTGGCTTCGCCGGCCACGGCCGCGGCCACGGCCGTCACCGGCAAGATCACCGATCCGAGAGAGTTCACATGAGCCACGGCATCGTCTGGAAATACGGCGACAACGTCAACACCGACGTCATCTTCCCCGGCCGCTACACCTACCAGATCATGACGCCCGGGGAGATGGCCAAGCACGCCTTGGAGGACCTCGACCCCGGGTTCGCCCCCAAGGTCAAGCCGGGCGACATCATCGTGGCCGGCAAGAACTTCGGCAGCGGCTCGTCCCGCGAACAGGCCGCGGCCTGTCTCAAAGCGGCCGGTGTCCAGGCCGTCGTGGCCAAGTCCTTCGCCCGGATCTACTTCCGCAACGCCATCAACATCGGCCTGCCGGTCCTCCAGAGCGAGGAGGCCGCGGACCGCCTGGAAGCGGGCGACCATGTCGACATCGAGCTCGCCCAGGGCGAGATCCGGACGGCCAAGGGGACCTTCCGCTTCAAGCCGCTCCCAGCGTCCGTCCTCGGCATCATCGCCGCCGGCGGATTGATCGAATACACCAAGAGCAAACTCGTCGAAGGCCAGATCGAAGAAGAACAGGAGTAAGCCCCATGCCCAAGTACAAGATCGCCATTCTCCCCGGGGACGGCGTCGGCAAGGACGTCGTCGAAGCCACGATGATCGTTCTCGCCAAGACCGGCCTCGATGCCGCTTATTTATATGGTGACATCGGCTGGGAATTCTGGTGCAAAGAGGGGAATCCGCTCCCCGACCGGACCCTGAAGCTCCTCCGCGAGACCGACGCCTGCCTCTTCGGCGCGATCACCTCCAAGCCCAAGGACGACGCCGATCGCGAGATCGATCCCTCGCTCCGGGGCCAGGGCCTGTCTTACTTCAGCCCGATCGTCCGCCTGCGCCAGGAGTTCGACCTCTACCAGAACCTGCGGCCCTGCAAGGCCTATGCCGGCAACCCCCTGAATTATAAGGAGGGGATCGACCTCGTCATCTTCCGCGAGAACACCGAAGGCCTGTACGCCGGGGTCGAGTTCTTTCCTCTGCCTGCGGTCGTTCGCGACGCCCTCCTGACGAATCCCAAGTTCAAACGCTTCAAGGACGTTCCGTCCAACGAGATCGCCGTCTCGACGCGCATCATGACCAAGGCCGCCTGCGCCCGCATCGTCCGGGCGGCCTTCGAGTTCGCCCGCAAGGCCAACCGCAAGTCGGTCACCTTGATCGAGAAACCCAACGTCCTGCGCGAGACCGGCGGCCTGATGCTCGACACGGCGCGCCAGGTCGCCAAGGGTTATCCCGAGATCAAGTTCTGGGACGCCAACGTCGACGCCATCTGCATGTGGCTGCTGAAGAACCCCCACGACTACGACATCCTTGTCGCCGAGAACCTCTTCGGCGACATCATCTCCGATCTGGCCGCCCAGCTCGTCGGCGGCCTGGGCTTCGCCTGCAGCGGCAATATCGGCGACAAATACGGCGTCTTCGAGCCGACGCACGGCTCGGCCCCGAAGTACTCCGGGATGTACAAGGTCAACCCCATCGCCACGATCCTCGCGGCCAAGATGATGCTCGACTGGATCGGCGAGACGGCCAAGGGAGCGGCCATCGAGGCCGCGGTCGCCGAGGTCATCAAGGAAGGGACGGCGCGGACCTACGACATGGGCGGCCGATCGACCAGCCTCGACGTCGGCCGCGCCGTCGCGGCCAAGCTCTAACTTGGACCATTCGTGAAAACGCCGAATTTCTCCCGCGGACAAGAAGAACCAAGACCGTCGTTTTCACCCTTCGGGCAAGCCGATCCGGCCGCATCTGCTTCGTTGCAAAGGGTTCGCAGTACCCCGAGTACAGCTTCACCCTTTGACGCCTCGCATCTGCAGCCGCCTCGGCTTGTGAATGGCCGAAGTTACGCGGAGCGGACGTGCTGATCCTCGCGGTCGACACGACGACGCCCGGAGGCTCCGTAGCCCTCCTCGAGGACGAGCTTCTCCTCGGCGAGGCCAACGTCGAGTCGGCCGCGACCCATTCGGCCCGCCTATTCCGGTCCATCGATTTTCTCGCAGGGGCGCTCGGCAAAGACATCAAAGACGTCGATGCGTTCGCGGTGGCCGCCGGGCCCGGCTCGTTCACCGGCATCCGCATCGGCATCGGCGCGGTCAAGTCCCTGGCCTTCGCCTCCGGTAAGCCCGCGGTCCCCGTATCGACGCTTCTCGCCCTGGCCTCGAAGCTCGGTTCCGACCGGACGCCCCTCGTTTGTCCGCTCCTCGACGCCAAGAAAGGGGAGATCTATGCCGGGCTCTTTGAAGCCAAGGGCGGCGGCCTCGTCGAGGTCGTCCCCCAAGGCGCCTACGATCCGGAGGCGTTTTTCGCGCGCCTCCCGGCCGCCCGGGGCATCGCTTTCGCCGGGAGCGGGATTACGGCTTACCGGGCCGGGATCCTGTCCCATATCGGCGACCAGGCCTTCTTTCCGGGTCGCTCGCCGTTTATCGCCGCCGAGGTCGGCCGGATCGGCGCCGGCCTCCTTCGCGCCGGCCAGGGCGTCGACGCGGCCTCCCTCGAGCCTCTCTATTTCCGGAGGTCCCAGGCCGAGGAGACATGCCGAACCTGATCCAGGGCGAGGACCGTTTTTTTGTCCGCCGGATGAGGGAGGAGGACCTGCCCGCGGTCCGGGCCATCGAGACCCTGTCCTTTTCCAATCCCTGGAGCGACAACACCTTCCGCGGCGAGATCCAGAACACGTCGATCTCGTTCCCGATGGTCGTCGTCCGCCGGCCGGGCGAAGAGGTCGTAGCCTACGTCATCTTCTGGCAGATCCGGGACGACGTCCAGGTCAACAACGTCGCGGTTCACCCCGATTGCCGCGGCCTGGGCCTGGGCGAGGCCATGATGCGCTACATCATCGCCAAATCCCGCGAAGCCGGTGCGACCTTCATGACCCTCGAGGTCCGGCAGTCGAATACGCCGGCCCTGACCCTCTATAAGAAGCTGGGTTTCGAAGTCATGGGCACGCGGAAGAGCTATTACACCAAGCCGGACGAGGACGCCTACGTTATGGCCCTCGTTCTTGATCAGTAATCGACGCGGATGAGGGTCAGGCCCTTGGCCGCGGCCGTCGGCCCGGCGAGGGAGCGGTCTTTTTGGCGGAAGATCTCCTCCACCTCTTCCGGTTCGATCCGCCCGCGTCCGACCTCGAGCAGCGTTCCGACGATCGTCCGAACCATGTAGCGCAGAAACCCCGCCGCCTCGATCGAGTAGATGATCTCATCGCCCGACCTGCGCAGCTCCGAGCGGGTGACGGTCCGGACGGGGGAGCGGTCGCGGTTCGACGAGAAGGCCGTGAAGTCGGCCGTCCGGGCGAAGAGCTTGGCCGCCTGGCGCATCTTCCTGAGCTTCAGCGGATAGGGCCAGTGGAGGACGAACGAGCGGTCGAGCGGGCTCGGCTGGGGAGCGTTGACGATCCGATAGCGGTAGAGTTTCGAGCGGGCCGACCGCCGGGCATGGAAATCGGCCGGAGCTTCGGCGAGAGAAAAGACGCGGATGTCGGGCGGAAGAACGGCGTTGAGCGCCCGCAGGAGGACTTCGTCGGAGAGCTTGAAGACGCCCCGGAAGCTGGCCGCCTGGCCCAGGGCGTGGACCCCGGC
>JADGNU010000086.1 GCA_017883305.1 Candidatus Aminicenantota bacterium
GTCCTCCATGGCCGGTCCGGTCCCATGGCCGCCGTCTTCACCGATATCCTGATGGTCTTTTTCCTGCAGTTCTATATCGTCATCCTGGCCCTCTTCTACGGGACCTCGATCACGGCCGAAGAGGTCGAGAACCGCACCCTGTCGTACTTGATCACCCGGCCGATCCCCAAACCGGCCATCGTCCTGGGCAAGTTCGCCGCTTACTCGGTGCTCATGTTCGCCATGGTCGCGGTCAGCCTGGCCTTGTCCTATTTCATCATGAATGCGGCCCGTCTCTCCGACCCGGAACTCTACCTCACGTTCCTCCGCTACCTGGGCGTCCTCGGCCTCGGCATCCTGGCCTATGCGGCCTTCTTCACGTTCCTGGGCACGATCCTCAAGCGGGCCATCATCGTCGGCCTCGTCTTCGGCTTCGGGTGGGAGAATGTCATCCAGTATTTTCCCGGCTCGACGCAGAGGTTCTCCATCGTCCATTACCTGAAGTCCCTCTTGCCCTATCATCCGACGGTCGGCGGGGGCGGGGGAAGGGGCATCGCGCTTCTGCTCTTCCGGCTGGAGCCGACGAAGCCGCTCGTGGCCGTCCTGGCGCTGGCCGTCATAACGGTCGCGCTGCTGGCCCTGGCCTGCTGGATCTTCGGGATGAAGGAATATCTCTACGAAGAATAGGCCGCTGGGGCCTTACTTCTTCTCCTCAGGGGCCGCGTCCTTCTTGGGCTTCATGAAATCCCCCGCTTTGGATCGGGCCAGCTCGCCGAGCTTGACCATGGTTTCACGGGGGATGCTGATCGAGAGGTCGGTGAAGTCCTCGCCCGAGGTGATCGAGATCCCGTTCAGGAGCTCGCCGACAGCCGGTTCCTGGGCCGCGAACATCGCTCCCATGGCCTTGAATCCGTTGAGGGTCGAGGCCAGATTGGCGTTCTGCTCCTTGGTGCCGCCCACCGTCCGGATGTCGGCGGTGACATTGTTCATCCGGTCGTCGTAGCTCATGGTCAGGGCCGTGATCCCTTCGAGGACCTTGAGCTGGGGGTTGCCTTCGATGCCCTTCTTGATGAGCTCCTGAGGGACGACGAAGGCCCCCCACAAGAGGCCGGACTTGTCGGTTTTCTTAAGAATGCCCGTCATCCCCGCGTTCTTGGCCAGAGATTCCGCCTTTTTCTGATGGACGTCGATGATCCCCTTGACTCCCTTCTCGCTGCCAAGAACGATGTGGCCGTCGTCGAGAAAAGCCGCCAGGGTCGTCTGCTTGGCCTTGCCGCCGTCCAGGTTGGAATAGACGGTCACCCCGTTGTAGAGCTCTTCCTTGGCCTCGGGGGCCTTTTCCTTGATCAAGCTCTGGAGCTTGGCTTTGTCGTATTTCAGGCTGACGATGGCGCCTGCCTCAGGGGCCCCGCCGGTAAAGGTTCCGACCAAGCCGATCCCGACGTAGGTGATGTCCTTCATCGGATCGATGCCGCTCATCTTGACGAATTCATCATATTTCGCTTTGGACTTGGGATCCTGAAGCGCCTTCGCGACCGCCTCCGTCCCCATGAGCCGCTGAACGTCGATAGCCACCACGCCCGTCGTGGAGCTGGGCATCATCTTGATCAGGGCTTCGCCCGCCGCGGCGCCCGTCTTGACGCCCGTGGCCGAAGCACAGGATGTCAGGACGACCGTCAGGAAAAGGACCAAACCGAAGATCGTGCTTTTTTTCATGTTCAGAACCTCCTTGAAGGGTTCGATCGGAAGTTCGGGCTCCGTCCCCAAAAAGTTCCTCGCTTGGACTATACCACTTTTGGACAAGCGCTGGCAACGCCAGGAGTATTCAAGGGATCGGGGCAGGCGGGCGGCTGGGATCCAGGCAAGGTCCCTGTTGCCGGCAAGACCTTTTTGTTATAAATGTAGGGACTCGGTCCGGCGATTTGGGATCGGACAGAAAGGAGCCTCACATGTCGGTTCGAATCCGTCACGGCGTTCTCATCGGCATCTTCCTGTTGACGGCCTTGGGCCCGTTTGTCAGCGCCGGGGAGATCCCGGCCGTGCTCAGCCTCAAGGCGCAGGCCGCGGTCTATGACGCCTGGCTCCCGGCGCGCCTGGACAAGCTGCTGCCCGAGCTCATGAGGCGGGAGAAGATCGACATGTGGCTCGTCATCTGCGAGGAGTACAACGAGGATCCCGTGTATCTCTCGCTCGTGCCCTTCGCCGGCCTTTCGGCGCGCCGCCTGACCATGCTGGTCATGTTCGACCGGGGAGGGGAGAAGGGGGTCGAGAAGTTCTCCGTCAACCGCTACGGAATCGGCAGCCTGTTCCCGACCGTTTGGAAGGCGAACGAAGAGGACCAGTGGCTGGCCCTGGCCAGGGCCGTCAAAGACCGCGATCCGAAGAGGATCGGCATCGACGAGTCGGATGTCTTCGCCTTTGGCGACGGCCTCAGCGCGTCCAAGAAGAAGCGCCTCGTCCAAGCCCTCGGCCCGGAGTACGCCAAGCGTCTCGTCGCCGCCGACCGGCTGGCCGTCGGCTGGCTCGAACGGCGGCTGCCCGAGGAGATCGAGGTCTATCACCACATCGCCGCGATCGCCCACGCCATCATCGCCGAGGCTTTCTCCTCCGCTGTCATCACACCGGGGGTCACGACGACGAAGGACGTCGAATGGTGGATGTGGGAAAAGATCCGGTCGCTCGGCCAGACGACCTGGTTCGATCCCGGGATTTCCCTCCAGCGGCCTAAAGACAGCCCGTACAAGGACAGCCCCGTCATCCACCCCGGCGATCTTCTCCACTGCGATTTCGGCATCAACTATCTGAAGCTCGAGACCGACACCCAGCAGCATGCCTATGTCCTCAAGGCCGGCGAGAAGGACGCGCCTCCGGGGATGAAAGCCGCCCTGGCTCAGGGCAACCGGCTTCAGGACATTCTGCTTGGAGAGATGAAAGAAGGGCTGACGGGGAATCAGGTCCTGGCCGCCGCCCTCAATCGGGCCAAGGACGAGGGCCTGAGGCCGAGCATCTACACTCATCCCTTGGGCTTTCACGGCCATGCGGCCGGCCCGACGATCGGGCTGTGGGACAAGCAAGGCGGAGTCCCCGGGCCCGGCGACTATCCGCTCTTTTACGACACCGTTTATTCGATCGAGCTCAACGTCCTGGCCGCGGTCCCCGAATGGGCCGGTCAGGACGTGCAGATCGCCCTCGAGCAGGACGCCGCGTTCACCAAATCCGGGGCGCTCTTCCTGGACAGGCGGCAGACCGAGCTCCTCCTGATCAAGTGAGCGACATGGCCGAAGATAGACTCGCCGCCGCTCCAACAGCGCTGCAGAAGATCCTGCGCGGCCGGCGGAGCATCCGCCGCTACCTGCCGACGCCGGTTGAGCCCGAGAAGGTCCGGGCCTGCCTTGAAGCCGCGCGGATCGCGCCGTCGGCAAACAACGTCCAACCGTGGCGTTTCCTGGTTGTCGACGAACCGGGACTGAAAGACAAACTGGCTGCGGAGGCGTTCTCCGGGATCTATGCCGGGGCGAAGTTCGCCGCCAAGGCCCCCGTCATCCTGGTCCTGTTAGCCAAGCCCGGCGGCGCGGCTGTCCGGCTGGGTTCAAAGATCCAAGGCGTGCCCTTTTATCTCCTTGACATGGGCATCGCCGGGGAGCATGTCGTCCTCCAGGCCGAAGAGCTGGGACTGTCGACCTGTTGGATGGGTTGGTTCGATTACCGCAAAGCCCGCAAGGTGCTGGGCATCCCCGGAGCGTTCAAGCTCGTGGCCGTGATGCCGCTCGGCTACGCCGAGACGAGACCGACCCGGGAGCCGCCCCGGAAGAGCTTCGAGGAGATCGTCGGATTCAACAGGGTTCCCCCGGATTGAGAGACCGAAGGATGCTCGTTTTCGTCGCCATTGCGCTGGCTGTCTACGGCCTCATCAATTTCTACATCGGCCGTCGCGGCGCTCAAGCCCTGTCGTCCGTCCCCAAGGCCCGGGCGGTCTTCCTCGTCCTTTTCGCCGGCCTGGCGCTCATCTTCCCGCTGGGCCGCATCCTTATGGGCTTTGCCAGGGGAGGCCTGACCTCGCTGCTGGTCGAGGTCGGGACGTTCCACCTGGCCGTGATGCTCTACAGCTTTATGGCCGTTCTCGCGGTCGACCTCGTGCGCCTCGTGAACGCCTTGATACCGTTCCTGCCTCGAGGCCTCGCCGGGGAGGGCGCGAGGTCCGGCCCCGCGGTCTTCGCTGCCGTCGCAGGCGCCGTCGTCTTCACCGTCGCCATCGGGGTTTGGAACGCCAGCCGCCTTCGGACGGTCGACCTCGACATCCACATCCCGGCGCAGGCGGGCACCGTCGAAAGTCTGACCGTGGTCGCGGCGTCCGATCTCCACCTCGGCGCCCTCGTCGGCCCTGCCCGGCTCGAGAAGGTGGTCGAGCGGATGAGCGCCCTCGAACCCGACATCGTCCTCTTCGCGGGTGACATCGTCGACGAGACTGTGACCGAGAAGATCGAGGCCAAGCTCGGCGGCATCATGCGCCGGCTCCGGGCCCCCTTGGGGATATTCACCTGCCTGGGCAACCACGAGTCCTACAGCGGGCTCGAGAGGAACGTGGCCTGCCTCCGGTCCTGCGGCATCACCGTCCTCCAGGACGAGGCGGTCCAGGTGGACGGCGCATTTACCCTGGCCGGGAGAAGGGACCCGAGCTCTCTCGGGACCCGGGAGCGGAGGCTGTCCATCGGCGGCATCCTGGCGGCGAGCGGCGCGCGGGCGGATCTGCCCCTTGTCGTCCTCGATCACCAGCCGCTCCACCTCGAAGAGGCCGAACAGGCCGGCGTCGCCCTCCAGATCTCCGGGCATACCCACGACGGGCAGTTGTTCCCGATCGGTCTCATCAACGGCTTGATCTACGAGCTCAATTGGGGATCTCTCCGGAAGGGCGGCACCAACTTCTATGTGACGAGCGGAGCGGGAACGTGGGGACCGCCCGTGCGTATCGGCAGTCGGGCCGAGATCGTCCGGATCCGGCTCCATCTTGACCGCACGCCCTGAAAGCGGAAGGACAAAAATAGAACCGGGGAGAAAGGGCTTGACCTTTCTCCCCGGGGTTCGTTCAGGATCGGGCGTTACTTCTTGACGGGAGGGACTGCGGCCGACTTGTTCTGGTCGTAGCGGCGGACGATTTCGTCCGTGATGTCGATCGTCGGGCTGGCCGTGACGACCCCGCTCGTGGCGGCGTCGAGGACGAGCTCGAGGCCCCTTTCCTTGGCCAGGACCTCGATGACGGCGACCATCTCGGTCCGGATCTTCTGGATCAGGTTGGTCGAAAGCGCCTGGGCGTCCCGGGCCTGGTCCTCTTCGTACCGCTTCCGCTCCGTCGTCTTCTTGTCGATGTCCGCCTGAAGGGCCATGAGCGCTTCGGTGGTCATCGTCAGCCGGCCGGTGTTCAACCGGTTATCGAGAAGACGGATGGCGTCATCCATCTTCTGGAGGTTCGTCTTGATCCTCGAATCGAGGTCCTGGAGCTGGCCCAGGGCCTTCTTGCCCTCGAGAGATGTTTCGAACGCCTTCTGGGAGTTGATGATCGCGACCTTGGTCACCTGCTGGGCGTACGACGCGCCGGCGATGACCAGTACGAAAAGAATGACGAGGGGGGCGATCGTTCGGATTCTGTTCATCTGAGGCCTCCTGAGGTCCTATTCTTCTTAACTCATTCCGTCGCGGAATGGATTCGGTATCTTACCACGATTGGACGATTTTTTTAAGTATTTCGTCGATCCGGCCCAAGGCCCTCAGGAGATAGCCCCTCTCGGACCCGAAGCCGAAGCGCAGGTAGCCGTCCGTTTCGAAATGGTCGCCGGGGACGACGAGGACGCTTTTCTCGCGGATCAAGCGCTCGACGAATTCGGTCGAGTTGCCCTCGAAGCCGTACCGGGCGAAGCCGATGGCCCCGGCCTGGGTCGGCCTGAAGCTGAAGAGACCGCCGTGGTCCTTGAGCCACGTTTCGAGGACCGGGAAATTGGCGTTAAGGATCCCCCGGGTCCTCGCCAGGATGCGTTCCCGATTGCCGGGGGCCAGGGCCAGGGTCGCCAGGCGGTCGCTCAGGGCCGAGGGGGAGATCGTCGTATAGTCGTGGTAGGGCCAGGTCCGTTTGACGACCTCTTCCGGGCCGATGATCCATCCGACCCGGAGTCCGGGGAGGCCGTAGGCCTTGGACAGGCCGTTGACGATCAGCGTCTTGTCCCATCTTCCCCAGAAGCTCGGTGTCGTCACGCCCGAAAGCTCGGCACCCTGATAGACCTCGTCGGCCAGGATCCAGGCCCCGACGCTCGAAGCCAAGTCGACGATGCCCTTCATGGCCGCCGGCGACAGGACCGCGCCGGTCGGATTGTTGGGGTTGGTCAGGACGATGAGCTTCGTCTTCGGCGTGACGAGCGACTTCATCTCGTCGAGGTCGGGCTGCCAGCCCAGGCTCTCGTGGAGACGGAAAGTCTTGACCTTGGCCCCGAAGGCCCGCAGCAGACCGGCCATCTGCATGTAGTTCGGCAGCTCGAACAGCACCTCGTCGCCGGGTTCGATGAGGCTCCACATGAGCAGGAAATTGGCCTCCGACGAGCCGGCCGTGGCCAGGATCTGTTCCAGGCCGATGCCGGGATAGAGACGGGCGATCCGCTCGCGCAGGCCGATCGTGCCGTTCGTCTGGGTGTAGCCGAGCTCGACCTCGGTCAATGATTCGATCTCGGCAGGCGTCAGGAGCTCCTTGAGGTTCAGCGGATGGACGCCGCTCTCCGACAGATTGTAGTCGACGACATTCTCCCAAGTGGACTGCATGCGCTCCATTTTGAAGACATCGATGTGCATGGGGACCCTCTCTCGAATCGGGAATCAGATCTCGACCTTGAAAACGCCCTTGAAAGCGAAACCGAAGACGATCGACAGGATGAGGTAAGCGACGAGCCAGTGAACGCTGACGCCGAAGGCCGTCAAGCTCTTGGCCGGATAGAGGATCTCGACGGAGCGGACGGATGTCCCGGCGGGAAGCGGCGCCTCGCCCGGATAGAGCACCTGCTTCCAGAGCGACCCGCGCGAAGCCAGGGCCGAGACCTTGGCCATCGGGCCGCCGCCGACGACCACCGACTTTTCGACGGTCCGGTCGCCGGTCCGCAAGACGATCCGGCCGGTGCCGGGAGCGAGCGCCTTGACCCGCCAGACGACCTGGTGAAGGTCGGGGATGCGCACGGCCGGGGCGGTGATCTCGAGTCCGGGAGGCGTCTCGAGCTCCAGGCCGAGCGAGACGGGATCGGCCGCCGCTTCGAGCCCGGCCTTGACCAGCGCTTCCTCGCCCGGCCGGAGCGGGGCCCGATCGTACCACAGGCTGAGCTGGGCCAGGATGAGGACCAGCGGCACGATCATGACCGCCAGCGGCTTGAGGTTCGCGGCCATATAGGCCAGGTTGGCCTTGAGGATGGCCCCTTGCGCGGCCAGGGTGACCCGCATGTTGTCCTTATACAGCCGCATCTCCAGGAGATGGGCTTTGATCAGGTCCTTGGCCCGGCGGATGGCCGCCTGGTTGGAGGTGTGCTTGTAGACCTCGAGCATGAGCAGGGCCGTCAGGAGCGAGACGACCGTCAGGCCGAACCAGGGCGAAAGGCCCCGGAACGGCCATAGGACGGCCCCGACGATCCCGCCGAAGACGAGGTTGACGATGGACATGGCGCTTAGGAGATATACCCCAGCCCTTTGAGCTTCTTCTTGATCTCTTCTTCCGAATCCGCCTCTTCGATCTTGGCGATCTCCTTTTCGAGGCAGTGGGTGATGAACTCCTCGGCCGAAGAGTAGCCGGACATCTCGGCGAGCTTCTTGATTTTGTCGAACAGGGGCTTGTCGAGTTTGACTTTCACGCTGGCCATGATCAATCTCCTTTCGCCGTCGTTATTCGAGGACGTTCCGGCCGATCATGTCCTTGGGCTTTTCGGCGCCGAAGACGTCGAGGACGGAGGCCGTCAGGTCGTAGAGGAACGGGGACTCGGCCGTGAATTTGCGGTTGGTAAAAGCGATGCCGGGCAGGACATCCGGCGCGGACATGTGGTCGCCGCTCCATTTTTGGGCGTTGTCCTCGACCACCTCCTTGGGAAATCCGCCGAGCGGAGATTGCCAGGAGATCCTATAACCGCGATTGAAGCCGAGGACGATGTCCGGGGCCATCTCCAGGTTCTTCCCGCGATACGTGTCCTTGGCGATGAAGGCCCGCAGGACCGGGTGCTCGCCGGTCAGGGGATCGGTCGCGGCTTCGAGCTTGCGGGCGATCTCCCGGACGAGGTTGTCCTTGTCCGCCCCGGGGGCGACGAGGCCCTCGCCTTCGCGGCCCCTCTCGTTGATGAACAGGCTATTGAGCCCCATGCCGTAGGCCCGGGTTTTGGACCAGTCGGTGTTGTCGAAGTAGGCCGACTCCTCCTGTTTCCACGGCCTCTTGAGGCGGTGATAGCCTTCCCGGAGAAGCCAGGTGTTGAGGTTGAAACCCCGTCGGAAGGAGTTGAAGCCGTGGTCGGACAGGACCAGGACGACCGTGTCCTTGTCGGCTTTTTTCAAGGCCAGGTCGAGCGCCCGGTCCATCTCGACGTACGTCCGGGCGATGACGTCGCCGAATCGGGCGGCCAGCTTCGCGTCGTAGGCCGGGTGTCCGGGGTCGACGAGCCGCCAGAACATGTGCTGGCGCTGGTCGGCGTTGGAGAAATAGAAGAAGAGCAGTCCCTCGTCCAACCGGCCCAGCTCGTATTCGAGCATGGCCATGCTCTCTTCGTAGACCATGGCGTCGAGGGTCAGGAACTCCTCTTCGTCGAGGACGCCGTTGTCGAGGGCGCTCGTGTCGGCCGGGAGGCCCTTGGTAAAGAAGGGGCCGAAACGCTTCTCGAGCTCCCGGGAATAGGATTCGGGAGTCGAGATGGGCAGGGCCGGTCGGGCCGGGTCCATGTGGATGGGCGAGACGTAGAGCTTGAATTTGGGCCGGACCTCCTTGAGGTAGAACAGGCAGATGCCGTGGACGCTCTGCGTCGGGATGAGGTTGAAATGGACATGCTGCCAATTGCTCCACTCCCGCTCCTTGAGGACGAACTCGTGGCCCTGGATGACGATCTTGGCCGCGGCGTTTGATGGATCGATGAAGACCTGGAAGGGAATGGTCGCCTCCGGGGCGCCGGCCCGGAAGCTGTTGGCCGGGCCGGGAAGCTCGGCCGCGACGCGGTTGCCGACGACGAAGACGTCGTGGACTCGGCCGCCGCCTCCGGCCTCCTGGGTGATCGTCGTCGCTTCGTTGGTGTAATAGCTGAAGATGCCGTAGGAGCCCTTGAGGTCGGGGGTGTTCATCCCGGCCAGCGTCCTCTGCTTCGACGCGACTGGGGGGTAGTTGGACGGCATCTTGAAGACCGTCGACGGGATGCCGGCTTCCTCGAGGAGCTGCCAGAAGGCCTGGCCCTTGCGGAGATTGCGGATCTGCCCGCCGGAGAGGGGAATGACCGTCTTGCCGATGCGGATCGTCTTCGCGGCGCCTGACGTTTCGGTCGCGGAAAACACCGGAACGTAGGTCTTCGGGTCGCGATTGAAGAAGTCGAAGATGCCGTGTCCGCCGGGGTCCATGCCGGTGATGAAGTTGGACCAGGCGACCGGCGTCTGGGGGGGAAGGCTCGTTCCCAGGGGCCGGAAATCTCCGCCGGCCTCGAGGATCTTGCGGAAGGCGGGCAGCCGCCCTTCGTCGATCCATCGCCGCGTCAGCACGGGGTCCATGCCGTCGAGGCCGAGGACGATCATCTTTTTCGTCGCCCGGGCCTGGCCGTAGACCCGGGGCGTGAACCGGGCCGCGCCGCCCAGACCGATCGCGGCCGAGGCGGCGACTCCCGCCTTGAGGAATTCCCGGCGGCTGAGAGCCGTTCGTTTCGTATCGCTCATGATGTTTTCCCCTGTTTCGGGCCGGAGAGGCCGGCGACGTCGACGAGCCCTCGGCCGTCCATATGGGCCGGCGGCGCGATCCCGAAGAGCTCCAGGACGGTTGGGGCGACGTCCATGATCGACGGGTCGGCCCGTCGGAGCTTGAGGTTCGAGAAGATCACTCCGGGAACGAGCGCGGGGTCGATGCAATGGTCGCCGCTCCAGGCCTTGATGTTGTCCTCGATGACGGCGGCGTTGACGATTCC